>WFUY01000202.1 GCA_015484715.1 Thermoflexales bacterium
CCGTCCCACCTGGCGACCGGCCGGGCACGGAGGGGGCCGGTGGAGGTGGGATGAGCCCCAGCCGCTTGCCCACCCGACTCCAGAAACCGAGGAGAGGTTCCAGGAGGGCCGCGCCTCCCAGCGCCGCCGCCCCTCCCGCCGTCAGCGCCAAAAACCTTCGCCGTGACACCCGTTTTCCCATAATACAGCTATCCTCCCTCTTCCCATCCGGCCAGCAGCATATCGGCCTGCTCAACCAGCTTTTTAGCAGCCGTCAGATTGTGTCGTGCACCCGCCTCTGAAAACTCTGTCCGATAATCCGCATCCTCCCGCAGAGCACGGGCATCGTCTAAATCATCAACCACCTGCTCAGACAGCACCCCTCGGCTGACAAAGAGATGACGCATCGCCACGGAAAGGCAGTAATGGCTCTTCTCCCGATACCCCCGGCTGTACAGCAGCGCTCGGGCAGCATGAAACATCGCATAGTAGGACTGGATTGTACTCCACTTGTATCCCCCTCGCTCATAACTGGCCTCAGCTTCCACCAGATCATCCCATGCTGCTTTCAGTTCCTTGCCCACCAAATAGCGCGCCTCAGGCATCTCGACCAGCCAGCGTTTCCGGAGGCAGCGCTCAAATTCAAGAGCCCAATTCATCCCCTGCCTCCCACAGCACGATCCCGCGCTGGACCTGAGCATAGAACGCTGCGTCTTGCTCTTTGAGCAAAACCATCTCTTGGTTGTCTACAACAACGGGCTGAATGGGGCGATCCATTGGATGATGGCTGATGACCGCCATTGTCTGACCGCGATTCGACGTTAGGATGAACAGATCCACATCGCTGTCCATCGTGTCCGTGCCCTCGGCACAACTGCCGAAAAGGATGATCTGGCGGGCCAGAGGCCGTAGCTTCCGTAGCAACGGTTCCAGCCGGGCGACGGTGTCCAGCACCTTGAACTGCCGCACAAAGGGATGTCGGTCGTCGGCCGCGTAGAAATTCATCCGCCCACGTCGCTCTCGTAGAAGCAAACCGGCCTTGCAAAGGGATCGGGTTGCCAGGTTGACCGCGCTTCGACTGACCCCTGTGGCTTCCACAATTTCGCGCTCGTAAAACGACTGTCCGATACGGCGGGCCAGGAAACGCAATACCTGTGCCTGACTGGTCGCGAATATCCCTTCAAACATCGCATTGTCTCCAACCAGATGGATTTTTATCCGACAAAATGGATTATACTCCTTTTGGTTGGATTAGACAATGCGCTTCCCCTCCGTCTTTCCCCACCTTCATCCGATACAACGCCATCATCCCGCCCATCAGCAGCCAGGAGTAGACGGAATGGTCGAACCCTCGGATCGTCTGGTTGTAGGCGAAGGGGATGACCCAATCCCCCAGCATCCCGGAGAGGATCGCCCCAACGGTTCCCCCCAACGTACCGGCGGCGAAAGCGACCTCGAAGTCCCGTTGGTACCTCAACACGCGGAAGAGCTTGTAGCCGGCCCAGGCCAGCGAGGCGAAGAACCAGAGGTAGAGGCTGATCCCGATGACCCCCGTCTGGGCGATGATGTCGAAGTAGTTGTTGTGGGTGGAGCGGGCATTCTCCGGGTGGTAGGTCATGTAGTAGACTGCGTAGCCTGCCGGCCCCGTGCCCAGGAGCGGATGCTTAGAGACCAGGTCCAGGTTGGTCTTCCAGAGTTCCAACCGTTGGTAGTCCCCCTCCTCCTCGGAAGCGACGATGACCTTCTCGTAGTAGTACTCGTAGTTGATCGCCAAGTAAGCTAGGACAGCGATACCGGCCAGGACGGTCAACTTGCGGGAGCGCAGGAGGGTGATGACCCCCATCGCCGTGAAGGCCGGCACCCAGCCCGACATCCACAGCAGCCCTTTGAAGAAGACCCAGTAGATCCAGAGGGCCATAAAGCCCACCAGGCCCAGGCGAACCTTCCAGTTCAGCGTCTCGTCGAAGAGGACGAAGGCATAGGCCAGAGCGATGAACCAGGTGGGAAAGATGCCTCCGGTGCCGAAGATGCGCTTGGTGGGCAACCCCCACTTGTAGGAGACGATGGCCCCGGCCCCGATGACCAGGATGATCCAGGCCAGGACCTTCAGCCAGCCTATCTCCTCCACGTAGTTGGAGACCAGGAGGTAGACGCCGGGCAAGGCCAGCATCACGGCCAGGGAGGCTAGCTGGACCATCGGGAAGCTTCCCCAGCTTTTCACCAGGGGGTCTCGGAAGGCATTGCTCCAAACGTAAGCGATAACGCAGACGGCCATAAAACTCAGCAAAGGGCGGTTCGTCGGGGCCGGCTTGATGGTGAGCCGCTTTTCGACGAGCAACATCTTGGCCACCCAGACGCCCAGGATGAGGAGGGAGACGAGCAAGCTGGCGACGATCTCGCTCTGGGTGCCTGTGGGCAGCTTGAAGCGGACGAAGCCGGCGGTGGCGGCGATGGCCAGGATGCCATACTCCATCCGGCCCAACCGGTAGAGGATGAGCCCCCCGACGAGGCCACCAAGCCCTCCCAGCAGGAGCTGGGGGAGCTTCCCCCCCCTGACCATAATCCGTCCCACGACCGGCGAGGCGACGAAGAGGCCCAGGATGATGGCCCAGCGCCGGAGCCGGTTCAAGGGCACCGGAGAGAGGCGCAGCAGCCTCAACACGCCGATCTCGACCCAGGTCCAGATCATCGTTCCTTACCTATTCCCTTATCTGGCCTAAGATCGTCAAGAACCGAACATCGTCCACGATCTGCACAGACTCGTATTGACCAAGCCTCAACAGATCCTCATCCCTGGAGACAACGTACTGCACTCCACCCTCAATTGCGCACTCCAGAAACTTGTTATCTGCAGGATCGCCCGGAACAGCATTCAAGGAGCGTGTAGGGACAACGATCTCCGAGATGAGCCCAATATGGCAGTGCCATCTATAAGCTTCCTCATCAGATAGACGAAAGTGCTCCCGCAGAACACGGGTGACCTCGGCCAATATAGGCAATGAAAGCACGGAGGTAAAGACCCCCCGCTCCGCGAGATCCCGGATACGATAGGCCCTGCCTCTCCAGAGAATGCTTGCGACCCAAATATTGGTGTCGAGTACAGCACGGAGTGTCACCCATCCCTCCTAACAGCCTTAACTCCACGCTGCACCAGAGCCATAAGGTCTTCTTCGGAGAGGGCCTCATAATCCAGCCCTTCTGCCTCAGCCCATGCCCGAAAGTGGGCTTCAGTGCGACGCTCCAAGTCAGCAGTTCCCGCTTGGACATCTGCCTCCCAAAACAATCGCTGGTCCACACGAGCAATGGCTTCTAAGGCCCGTTCCAACTCCTCCCCTCTCACTCCGCTGTTTAGAAGCATCTGGATGTAACTCTGGCGCAGTAGATCACGCTTTTCCAACTCTCTAAACTGGGCACTGACAGTGCCAGCAGGAGAGATGAGGCGCACAACACCGCTCTTGAAAACCTCAATGTACCGGCCCTGTGAGCCGAAACGCACAATCACTGCCAGGTCGCTATCCGGTGCTTTTTGGGTCAGGTCTTCCACTTCAATGGCTGCCCGCTCTCCCATCGGGACCTCCTTCCCAAAATCTCCAGGTCACTGATGCCGCCCCTTAAGTATCGCACGAAACCCCTGAGGAGGCAACCGTTCACGCTTCCCAAACCTCCGGCGTAAAGGGCCATCCCAGTTGCCCACAAACCACCCGCCAGCGCTCCACCATCTCTGGCAGGTAGAGGAATGGCCGATACCCCAGCTTCAGGTAGGTCTTGATCGCTGCCAGCCGCCAGTCCTCGGTGTAGAGGTGCAGATGGCGATACCCCTCCTCGATGAGCCGGCTCGTGACGGCGGCACTGACGACCAGCCCCAATCCCCTGCCCCGGTGAGCGGGCACACAGGCCAGCCAGCCCAACTCGCCCCCCGGACGGCCAAACTCCCCCTGATCCCGCAGGGCCATCGCCGTGGCGACCACCTCGCCGCTCTCTTCGTGAACTACCAGGAACCAGCCGCCCGGCAACATCCTCGTCTGCCAGGGTCGAAGCCTCTCCTGATCCCATCCCGGCCACCCGGCCAGGGCCATCAACCGGTAAAAGGGCTCCTCATCGCCCGGTCGGTACAGGCGCAGCGTGTACCCCAGGGGCGGCAGCACCGTCGGCGGATTCCTCAGCCGGTGGGCCGGCCAGACCATACGCAACTGAGATCGAGGCCCTAGCTTCATGACCGTTGCCACCCTCCCGCAGGTCACGCGGCGTCCGGCGACAGCAAAGCGCATCGGAGGCTGCCTATGACGCGCCTCAGGCCGTGGGGGGAACCTGCGGGAGGGCCCAGTCGAACTCACCATCGCCCATCTCCGCCATCGTCCCCTCCTCCCTCAACGCAGGCGGTGAGGAAATCGTCGAAGCGC
>WFUY01000203.1 GCA_015484715.1 Thermoflexales bacterium
CCCCATGCCCCACGTGGGGGGATCGGACGTGGCCGGCGTCATCGCGGCCCTGGGCGAGGGGGTGACCGGCTGGGAGGTGGGCCAGCGAGTCGTCGTGGATCCCGGGATCACCACCCGCGAGGACGAGTGGACCCGTCGGGGGGAGACGAGCGTCAGCCCCGGCTACACCATCCTGGGCGAGCACCGGTGGGGCGGCTGTGCCGAGTACGTCGTCGTCCCGGCCTCCAACCTGCTGACCATCCCCGAGGGGTTCGACTTCCCTGAGGCGGCTGCCCCGCTCCTGGTCGGGCTCACCGCCTGGCGTATGCTGATCCACCGCGCCCGGTTGCGGGCCGGCGAGTCGGTGCTCATCGTCGGGGCCGGCGGCGGCGTGAACAGCATGGCCCTCCAGATCGCCAAGCTGGCCGGTGCCACCGTCTACGCCCTGACCAGCAGCCCGGCCAAGATGGAGCGGGCCCACCGGTTGGGCGCCGACGTGGTCCTCAACTACCGGGAGGACCCCCAGTGGAGCCGGACGATCTACCAGATGACGGGCCGACGCGGGGTGGACGTGGTGGTGGACAACGTGGGCCGCGCGACCCTGGCCCAGAGCATCCGCGCCGTCGCCCGGGGTGGCCGCATCGTCATCGTCGGCAACACCAGCGGCCCCCACGTCGAGGTGGACCTGCGGTTCCTCTTCGCCAAACAGATCAGCCTCATCGGGAGCACGATGGGCTCCCACCAGGACTTCCGCGACGTGATGAACCTGGTCTGGGCGGGCAAGCTCAAGCCGGTGATAGACCGGGTGATGCCCCTGAGCGAAGGGAAGGAAGCCACCGCCCTCCTGGAACGAGGCGAACAGTTCGGCAAGATCGTGCTCGTACCCTGAGCCCGGTGGACCAGGACGTCTCTGACCTTATTCGTTGCTGCACACCGTTGGGAGGTGAAATGATGGTAACGACCGAGACCCTCTCCCGCCTCAGCCTCTTCGAAGGTCTCCCCCAAGAAGACCTGGAGGCTCTTACCGGCCTCTGTCAGGAGGTGACCTGTCACCGAGGGGAGATCCTCTTTCGCGAAGGCGAGACGGCCAAAAAGATGTACATCCTTCTGGAAGGGGTGGTGACCATTCAAGTGCAGCTCACCTCGCGGCCGGAGAGCATCACCGTCGGGGTGATCAACCAGCCCGGGCAGGTGGTGGGGTGGTCGGGACTGGTCGCTCCCCGCCACTACACGGCCACCGCCACCTGCCAGGCCGACAGCCGCCTGCTGGCCATCGAAGGGGACGCCTGTATGCGCCTGCTGGAGGAGAACCCGGAGATGGGATTCCGCATCTTCCGGCAGATCGCCGAGGTGATCAGCAGCCGGCTGCGCAACACCCGTGTGGCCCTGTTGAAGACCCTGTGATGCCTCCCCGGGACGCCCAACCGTCTCCCTCCTCCCGCCGTCGGCGCGTAACGATTCTCGCCCTATTGGTGTTCTTCCTAGGAGGAGGTGTGAACCTCATCCGTGCGGGCCTGGCCTTTCATCAGGCCCGCACGTTGCCAGAGCTTCCCTTCGCCCTCTCCCCCTGGCTGTTGATGGGAAGCAGCCTCGTCTGGGGAGGGCTTTTCCTGGGCCTAGGGCTGGTGCTCTGGCGCGCTTGGCCCCGGGGGCGGCGGCTCACGTTGCTGCTCATCGGCCTCTACCACCTGCACATCTGGATCAACCACCTGGTCTTCGACCAGAGCGAGGCCGCCCGCCAGCGCTGGCCCCTGGCCGCCCTCAACTCCGCCCTGGTGATCGCGGGAGCTCTCTGGCTCCTGCGGGGAAGCACGTCGTCAGAAAAACGGGCACCCCATCTTGATCAAGCCATTACCAGTGGGAGCAGACAATGAGCCTGGATCCGAAGATTCAACGGCTGCGGGAACTCCGGGAGCAAGCCCGCCTGGGGGGCGGCCCGGAGCGCATCAAGCGGCAGCACGCCAAAGGCAAACTCACCGCCCGTGAGCGGATTGACCTGCTGTTGGACAAGGGCAGCTTCCGCGAACTCGATATGTTCGTCATCCACCGGGAAACGGCCTTCGGGATGGACAAGAAGAAGTACTTGGGCGACAGCGTCGTCACCGGTTGGGGGACCATTGACGGACGGCTGGTCTACGTCTTCTCCCAGGACTTCACCGTCTTCGGGGGCAGCCTCAGCGAGGTCCACGCCGAGAAGGTCTGCAAGATTATGGACATGGCGCTGAAGAACGGCGCTCCCGTCATCGGGCTCAACGACTCCGGCGGTGCCCGCATCCAGGAGGGTGTCGTCAGCCTGGGAGGCTACGCCGACATCTTCCTGCGCAACACCCTGGCCTCCGGCGTCGTCCCCCAGATCAGCGTTGTCATGGGACCGTGCGCCGGCGGGGCCGTCTACTCGCCCGCCCTCACCGACTTCATCATTATGGTCAAGAACACCAGCTACATGTTCATCACCGGCCCCGATGTGGTGAAGGCGGTCACCCACGAGGAGGTCACTTTCGAGGAGCTGGGCGGCGCAATGACCCACAACACCAAGAGCGGCGTCTCCCACATCGCCGCCGAGAGCGAGGCCGACGCCCTTTTCCTGGTTCGGGAACTGCTCAGCTACCTACCCAGCAACAACATGGAGGACCCTCCCTTCGTCCCCACCACCGACGACCCCCTCCGCACCGAGGAGCGGCTGGACACCATCGTTCCCGACGACCCCAGCAAGCCCTACGATATGAAAGAGGTGATCCGGCTAATTGTTGATGAAGGGAAGTTCTTCGAGATCCACGAGCACTACGCCCAGAACATCGTCGTCGGCTTCGCCCGGCTGGGTGGGCACAGCGTGGGGATCGTGGGCAACCAGCCGGCCGTGCTGGCCGGCGTCCTGGACATTGACGCCTCGGTCAAGGCTGCCCGCTTCGTCCGCTTCTGCGACGCCTTCAACATCCCCATCATCACCTTCGTAGACGTGCCCGGCTTCCTCCCCGGCGTCGGCCAGGAGCACGGCGGGATCATCCGCCACGGGGCCAAGCTCCTCTACGCCTACTGTGAGGCGACCGTGCCCAAGCTGACCGTCATCACCCGCAAAGCCTACGGGGGGGCTTACGACGTGATGAGCAGCAAGCACATCCGGGGCGACCTGAACCTGGCCTGGCCCTCGGCCGAGATCGCCGTGATGGGGCCGGAGGGGGCGGTCAACATCATCTTCCGTCGGGAGCTCGCCGAGGCCGAGGACCCAGAGGCGAAGCGGCGGGAGCTGGTGCAGCAGTACCGGGAGCAGTTCGCCCACCCCTACATCGCCGCCGGCCGGGGGTACATTGACGACGTCATCGAGCCCCACGAGACCCGGCCCCGCCTCATCAACGGGCTGGAGATGCTCCAGAACAAGCGGGACAGCAACCCGCCTAAGAAGCATGGGAACATTCCTCTGTAGAACCCTGTCGCATCGGCATCGCGGTAGGACACCGATTCCCACGATCACCCTGACCAGGAGGGCCTTATGTCCCGTTTCATCGGACGCAAGCCTCAAGCGGAGGTTATCGAAGAGTTCGCGACCTACGTCTCCTCGGGCCGCGTGGCCGTCTACAAAGCCCTGGACGCCGCCATCGTGCCGGGACGACGGGAGGGCATCTACCTCTACGACCTGGAGGGGAACCGCTACATCAACTGCCGCACCAGCGGCGGCGTCTTCAACCTGGGCCACCGGCCCCCTCGCGTCGTTGCCGCCGTCAAGGCAGCCCTGGACGAGCTCGACGTGGGCGACCACCTGCTGATGAGCGAGCAGCGGGCCGCCTTGGCCCACCGGCTGGCCGACCTGACGCCGGGCGACATCCAGTACACCACCTTCGCCTCCGGCGGCGCCGAGGCCATTGACATCGCCATCAAGCTGGCCCGCGCCTACACCGGGCGGCCCAAGATCATCTCCGCCCGCCGGGGCTACCACGGCCACACCGGCTTCGCCCTGGCCGCCGGCAGCGACTTCTTCAAGAACAAGTTCGGCCCCATCCCCCCTGGCTTCTACAACGTCCCCTTCGGCGACATCGCCGCGATGGAGGAGATGGTGGACGACCAGACGGCCGCCGTCATCCTGGAGACCATCCCCGCCGTCGGCGGCGTCCTCATCCCCCCCGACGACTACTACCCCCGCCTGCGCCAACTGTGCGACGAGCGGGGCGCCCAGCTCATCCTCGATGAGGTGCAGACGGGGCTGGGCCGGACCGGGCGGATGTGGGCCATCGAGGAGTGGGAGGTCGTGCCCGACATCCTGGTGATGGGCAAGGGGCTCAGCGGCGGCGTCTACCCCATGGCCGCCACCTGCTACCGCCCCCATCTCAACGACTTCTTCGAGCGGGAACCCTTCAGCCACCTCTCCACCTTCGGCGGGGCCGACCTGGGCTGCGTCGCGGCCATGGCGATGCTGGACCAGATCACCGAGCCCGGCTTCCTGGAGCACGTGCAGGCGATGGCCGCCCAGTTCGCCGACGGACTGACCCGGCTCCAGCGCCGCTACCCCGACCTGGTGCGCGACATCCGCCAGCGCGGGCTCTTCATCGGCCTGGAGCTGCCCGACGACTCCTACGGCATGCGCTTCACCGCTGCCCTGGCCCGCCAAGGCGTCATCGCCAACTTTGCCAACAACTTCCCCGCCACGATGCTCATCCTCCCGCCCCTCATCATCCAGCCGGAGGGGGTGGAGATGGTGCTGGCCGCCCTAGACCGAGCTTGCGCAACCCTGGCGTAACCTTCATACGCACCACGCAATCCGTGAAGCCGAGAGTAACCGTTCACCCTCCCGCAGGTTGAGCGCGTTTCCGACGCGAAACCGTGCTTCCAATAGCCCATCGGGGCTGAAAGCGCCCTCGACCGGTGACCTGCGGGAGGGTAGGCCGAGTAGATACAGCTGAGACGCAAGAAGACCCCCGATGTACCTCCTGGACCTCTCTCAGGTGACGGCGGAAGATGCCCCCCGGGTGGGCGGAAAGGCGCTGCGGCTGGCCGAGCTGGCCCAGGCCGGCTTCCTCGTGCCCCCCGGCCTCGTCCTGACGGCGGAAGCCTATCGCCTGGCCCTACAAGAGGCCAAGCTCAGCCGCCATCTGACCACCCTCGCCACGGCCCTGGAACCGACCTCCCCCCGCTTTGAGGAGACGGTGGACGACCTCCAGCGGGCCATCCGCCGGCATCCCCTACCTTCGCCCGTGATGGAGGCGCTGGAAGAAGCCTATCAAGCTCTCTCCTCCCACAAGGCCCTGGTCGTCCGCTCCTCGGCCACTGCCGAGGACCTCGCCACCGCCTCCTTCGCCGGCCAGTACGAGACCCACCTGAACGTCCGCTCCCTGGAGGAGCTGGCCGACGCCGTGCGGGCCTGCTGGGCCTCCCTCTGGAACGGCCACGCCGTCGCCTACCGTCGCGAGCGGGGGATCGCCCCCACCGACCTGGCTATGGCCGTCCTCCTCCAGCCCCAGGTGCCGGCCCAGGCCTCCGGCGTCCTCTTCACCTTGAACCCTCTCAACGGGCGGGAGAACGAGATGGTCGTCGAAGCGGCCTGGGGGTTGGGCGAGGGGCTGGTCAGCGGCAGGGTGACGCCCGACCGCTACGTCGTGGACTGGCAGCGCCGCCGCATCCTCCGCCGGGAGATCGTGGACAAGAAGGTGATGGTGGTGCCCGTGGATGGAGGCACCGCCGCCCTCCCCGTGCCGGAAGACCGACGCTTGGCCCCGACCCTGGACGATGAGCAAGTGCTCACCCTGGTCGAACTGGGCTACCGGATCCAGGCCCACTACGGGGCCCCCCAGGACGTGGAATGGGCCTGGCACGACGGACAGTTCCACATCCTCCAGAGCCGCCCCCTGACGGCCATCACCTTCGCCCCGGAGGAGGGCATCTGGACCTCGGCCAACTTCGAGGAGGTGATGCCCGGCTTCGTCAGCCCCCTCTCCTTCTCCATCAGCGTCGCCTACGAGTACGTCCGCAGCCTGAACGAGTTCCTGGCCCAGATGGGGATCGCCCCGCCGGGGATGGCGGTGACCGAAGGGCGGCTCTTCTTCGGTCGCGTCTACTGGCGGGTGGACCGGCTCAAGGAGTTGCTCCAGCTCCTGCCCGGCTTCAAGGAGCGGGAGTTCGACCACACGGTGGGCATCGAACCCGCCTACGAAGGCGATGGGCTGGTCGTCCCCTTCACCCCCCGCACCATCCTGCGGGGCCTGCCCATCCTGCTGCGGCTCAACCGCGCCTTCCGCACCTGGTGGCGGGAGGCCGACGCCTACTGCCGCCGCTTCCGAGAGGAGATCGAGCCGGCCTGGGACGCCGTGGACCCCTCCGCCCTGGACGACGAGGCCCTGGCCGAGCGGGTGCGGCAGGTCATCGCCCTGCACTGGGAGGCCAACCGGGTGGCCCTCATCACCACCTACCTCTCCGTCCAAGCCCAGGACGACTTCCGCCCGATGCTGGAGGCCCTTAACGCCTCGCTTCCCCCCGACGAAGAGCCCATCTCCGAGGGCCGGCTGCTCACCGGCCTCTCCGACGTGCGCACCGGTCGCCCCATCGAGCGGCTCTGGGAGCTAGCTCAGGC
>WFUY01000204.1 GCA_015484715.1 Thermoflexales bacterium
CCCTCCCACCATACCCAGCAGGTCCAGCCCCAGCACACCTCGCATCAGAGCGGCGTAGGGCAGCCCCACGTAGAAAGCGAAGCGGAGCCCTTCCAGCAGCCAGGGGCTGTAGGGAGTGCTCAGCAGGTCATCGGCCAGCCGCTGCCACACCGCCGGCCACAGTTGGTGCCGGTAGCTCCACAGGAGCCAGCGGGTGACCGTATAAAGCGCGAAGGAGAGCAGGACCCAGAGGGCCAGCTCTCCCTGAATCGGCCACGGCATCTATCCGTTACCTACCCTTCCTCCAGAGGCACCTGAACGGTAATGCGCGTTCCCTCCCCCGGTGCGGACTCAATGCGCAAGGTGCCGCCGATCAACTCCGTCCGCTCGTGGAGGTTGATCATCCCCAGGCTCCCCCGCTCATCATATCGCTCCTGGACCCGGCTGACATCGAACCCGACCCCATCGTCCTCCACCTGAGCGAAGAGGAACCCATCGCGGATGCCCACCCGGATCCAGAGGTGATCGGCGTGAGCGTGCTTCCGGGCGTTGGAGATGGCTTCCTCGATGATGTAGAAGAGGGTCCCCTGCACGTCCTTGTCCACGTACTCCTCGACGGGCTCGACCTCCAGGTGGATCTCCAGGCTGTCGGTCTCGCGGAGCTTCTGGACGTACTGCTCCAGCGCCGCCGTCAGCCCCTGGTTCTCCAGGATCAGTGGACGGAGCGTGAAGAGCATCTGCCGGATCTCCTTGGTGGTCCGGCGGGCCAAGTCCTCGATCTTCTTCAGCTCCGCCTTCACCCGGACCGGGTCCTTGTCCAGGAGGAGCTGGATGTAGTTGAGCCGCATCGCGATGGCGGCGATGGACTGGGTGGGGCCGTCGTGCAGGTCGCGAGCCAGCTTCTTGCGGGCCTCCTCCTCCACCTCGACGATGCGCTCCTTCTCCGCCAGCAGTTCCTGGTAAAGCTGGGCGTTCTGGAGGGCGATGATCGCCTGGTTGCAGACGGCCGTCAGCAGTTCGATCCGATCCTGGGTGAAGGTATCGGGCTCCGGGCTGCCGAAGACGACAACGCCGTAGCTCTCGAAGCCAGCCCGTAGGGGGATGGCCACCGCAGACCGGCAGTGCTGGAAGGCGACGAACTGGCCCAACTCCGGGTCGTGACGGGGGTCCAGCGTCAACCCGGGCTCCGCCGTGTTGATCACCTGGGCCAGCAGCCCCTCGCGCCCCGGAGGGCGGCGCAACTGGTCCATCCGGGTCAGCCGGCGAGAGGCCGTGATGAAGAGGCTATCCTCGCCGAAGAGGAGCACCGCGCTGACGATCTCGTTGGCCAACGGCCCCAGGTCCTGCAGCCCTACAACGCTGATGTCCAGCACCGCCTCCAGGATGCGCCGGTAGTTCAGCGTGGCGCTGAGCATGCTGGCCATCTCGTAGATGGCCTTCGCCCGCTCCCGAATCGCCCGCAGCCGCGGGAGTTCCGCTTCTTCCTCCTCTCGGATCGCCTGGGCGGCCAGTCTGGTCACCCGATCGGCCACCAGGCCGCTCAGCAGGGCAGCCAGCAGCAGGATCAGCCCCCCCACCGCGACGGGGAAGTAGGTGGCCAAGGAGAGCTGGGGGTAGGTTAGATAGGTGAGCCCCACGTAGGCCAGCACGATGGTCAGGGCAGTCCCCAAGCTGGCCCACCAATTGTAGCGCAACGAGGCGGTGATGATGGGAAAGAGGCCGAAGAAGAGGTAGGGAGTCTCCGGTACATCGGAGGCGTAGATGAAAGCAACGGCCAGGGCTGTATCGGCGACCAAGGTGAGGGCGGAGAGGGGCTTGGGGAAGGTGCGCAGCACCAAGAGGAGCATCACAATCAGGTTATAGGCTGCGCCGGCCAGCAACAAGCTGATCAGGATAGGGGAAAAGAGGTTCTCGCCGGCCTGGAGGGACTGGAGCAAAGCGACAATAGCCACGCTGATCAGGAGGAGCCAGCGCAGGTTGCTGAGCAGCCAGTCAACCTGGAAGAGGGAACGACTTTTCAGAGACATTGCACCCTGACGCCAATAAAAAAAGCCCCGGCCCGCCCGCCTGAAACGCGGGCTCCGCCGCGGCCGGCGGGGCTAGTGGGCGAGAAGGGACTCGAACCCCTGACCTCACGGATGTGAACCGTGCGCTCTAACCAACTGAGCTACTCGCCCGTGCCAAAAATATTATAGCATCAAACGGCGAAGATGGCAAGGGGGAATTCTCCGGCGATTACCCACAAGTGAGCGAGAGAGTGGTCCGTAGCAGGCCGTCCCCTCGCCCACTGATGGGCAATCACCAGGGAAATTCCACATGATCGCCAGCCCCCCTTGACTTTTCGGCCACTTCTGGCTATGCTTATGAAACGACCGTTCCCCCTCCCGCAGGTTAGGCGCGTTTCCGACGCGAAACCGTGCTTCAAATAGCCCATCGGAGCTGAAAGCGCCCTCGACCGGTGACCCGCAGGAGGGTAGGCTGAATAGATACGGATGCGCAAAGAACGCCTGGATCGGCTGCTGGTGCAGCGCAAGCTGGTAAGAAGCCGGGAGGAAGGGCGACGGCTCATCATGGCCGGTCAGGTCCGCGTGGACGGCCAGGTCGTGGACCGACCCGCCACCCGCGTTCCCACGAGCGCAGAGGTGACCATCGTGCAGCGTCCGCGCTACGTCTCCCGAGGAGGGATCAAGCTGGAGGCCGCCCTCCAACAGTTTCGGCTGGACGTGACGGGGATGGTCTGCGCCGACGTCGGTGCATCCACAGGCGGCTTCACCGACTGCCTGCTCCAGCACGGCGCTGCCCGCGTCTACGCCATTGACGTCGGCTACGGCCAACTGGCCTGGAAGCTGCGGCGCGACCCTCGGGTCGTGGTGATGGAACGGGTCAACGCCCGCTACCTAAAGTCCCTGCCCCAGCCGGTGGACCTGGTGACCGTGGACGTCTCCTTCATCTCTCTGCGCCTGATCCTGCCTCAGGTCCACCGCTGGCTCAGGCCCGACGGTCACGTCATCCCCCTCATCAAGCCCCAGTTTGAGGCCGGTCCCCGCGACGTGGGCAAGGGAGGGATCGTCAAGGACCCTGCCGTCCACCGGCGGGTCCTCCGGGACCTGCTGACCTGGATGCAGGGGACGGGGTGGGAGACGGTAGGCCTGATGGCCTCGCCCATCACCGGAGCGACGGGCAACGTAGAGTTCCTGGCCCACTTGAGGCCGGCCGGAGCCAGCGGCGAAGGCCCTCCACCAGCGGTCGAAGCCTGGGTCGAGGCTGTGATCCCTCGCACCCCCGACGAGGGAACCGAGGACTGAGCACCATCCAGGGGCACGCTGACTCCAACGGCGCCGGCGATCGTCCCCTGGAGGCAGCCCATAGAACCTGGAGACAGAAGATGAAGAGCGTGGCGGAGCCAACCATTAACGTCCAAACCCGTCTGCGCTACCTGGAGGACCAGGTTGCCCGATTGGAACGGATGGTCCGGGTCAGCCGGATGCTCAGCTCCACGCTGGACCTGGAACCACTGCTCCAGCGCATCATCAACACCGCCACCGACCTGGTGGGCACCGAGGCCGCCTCCATTCTGCTGGAGGATGAGCGCACAGGAGGGCTCTACTTCGCCGCTGCCACCGGCACCGAACGGGAAGAACTTCAGCGCATCCAGGTTCCCATCGAGGGCAGCATCGCCGGGACGATCTTCCGCACCGGTCAGCCCCTCATCATCCAGGACGTCCACCGGGACCCCCGCCACTACCGGGGGGTGGACCAGAGCACCCGCTTCGAGACCCGGGCCATCCTAGGTGTGCCGATGCGCTTCAAGGGCCGCTGCATCGGCGTCCTAGAGGCGGTGAACAAACTGGGCAACGCCCCCTTCACTCAAGACGACGTCCACATCCTTTCCACGCTGGCCTCCCAAGCAGCCGTCGCCATCGAGAACGCCCGCCTCGTGGGAGCCCTGCAGGAGGCCAACGCCCGACTGGCCGAGTTGGATCGCCTCAAGTCGGACTTCATCAGCATCGCCTCCCACGAACTGCGCACCCCGCTGAGCCTCATCCTAGGCTACGCCACCTTCCTGAAGGAACAGAGCGCCGGAGCATTCCAGGAGCAGTTGGAGATGGTCCTGAAGGGAGCTCTCCAGCTCCAGGGCCTCATCGAGGCGATGGTCAACCTGCGCTACTTGGAGGCGGGTGTCGCTCGGCTGGAACTCTCCGACGTGGTACTTCAGGAGTTGGTGGAGGAAGTGTGCGCCGAATGGCGTCCTATGGCCGAGGCGCAGGGGCTACACCTGCGCCAACGGGTCCCCCACAAGCCCGTTCGGGTCCGGGCCGACCGGGCCAAGATCGCCCTAGTGCTCTCCAACCTGCTGAACAATGCCATCAAATTCACCCCGCCCGGAGGCCGGATCGAGGTCACCATCCGACCGCAGACGGGGATGGTCGCCCTCTCCGTAGCCGACACAGGCATCGGCATCCCCCAGAATGAATTGGACCGCATCTTCGACCGCTTCTACCAGGTGGAATCCCACCTGACCCGCCACCACGGTGGGATGGGGCTGGGCCTCTCCATCGCCAAGGGGTTGGTCGAGCTCCACCAGGGGCGAATCTGGGCGGAGAGCGTGGAGGGGAGGGGAAGCCGCTTTACATTCACCCTGCCGGTGTTATGG
>WFUY01000205.1 GCA_015484715.1 Thermoflexales bacterium
ATCTGGATGTCGGCCATCAGAACTTCTCCGGTTCCAGCAGCTCGGAGCACCGGCTTGGGTGCGCCGGTGCTCCGAGCCCGACCTCTCTTCGCCCTGTCGGATCACGGCGGGGCGGCTGGATTATACCTCGAAATCCGGCACAACACCAGAAAGAGCCGGCCTCGGTTGGTCAGGGGAAGATCACCCTCCCCTCACCACACCACCACCGGCAGGTAGAGGAGATAGGGCACTTCCCCCACGCGCAGGAGGTTGTTGCTGACGTCCTGCTCCTCCAGGGCCTGGTTGACGTTCACGCCCACGTAGAAGCCCCGATCGTAACGACCCAGGTTCAGGGTGACCACCCGATGCTCGCCGGCCGGGATGTCCAGCACCGTGGAGAGCAGCGGTACCGTTCCCGAGATCGGGCGGACAGGATAGAGCCCCAGCACCACGCCGTTGGCGTCTCGCAGCCCCCGGTTAAAGACCCACACGCTCACCGCTTGGGTTCCATCGGCATTGGTGCCGGTGACGATGGCCGTGGGGTCCAGCACCAGATCGGCCAGGACCCCCACGCTGGACCAACCGACGTTGTTCTGCTCGTCCGCCTCCACGACGACATCCGCCGGGTCCACGACGGCGTAGACCTCGTGCCACCCGGTCGAGGTCGAGGCCATCGTCGCGACCGCCTGCATCTCGGCCTCCCTGCCGGCAGCCAGGCTCCCCAGGCTGGCCTGGGCCACCACCGTCCCCGTCACCGGATCGTCCAGCCGGAAAGCCACCAAGACAGGAGAAGCGGCCACCACACCATCGTTGCTGACGACGGCAGTGAGGGTGATGGTCTGTCCAGAGCCGTAATCCACTCCTACGGCGCTCACGATCAGGTCGGGGACCGCGACCAGCGCGCTGGTCCGGTTGTTGGTCTCATCGCCCTCGGCCACCGCTCCGGCCGGATCGGCGACGGCGTAGAGGGCAAAGGGGCCGTCCGAAGCGGGCACCGTCCAGTCCACCGTCAAGGTGGTCGTCATCCCTCCCGCCAGGGTCAGGGGGGCGGTAATCGTGTCAATGAGGATGCCACCGGCGTCTGGATCGCCTTGATAGAGTGCCACCTGCGGCTGCGCCACCGCCCGGTCGCCCGCGTTGTGGAGGGTGATGCTAATGCGGGCACCGCTCCCCAGCGCCGGATTGGCCGGGTCCACGGCGATTCCCCCCGCACCGAAGGTCAGGTCCGGCCCGAAGGTATGGCGGAGCACATAGAGGTCGCTCTGGCCGAAGGTGGTGACGCCGCTGATGACCAGCGTAGGTGAGACCGTGACGGTGGTGGTCACCAACTGGTCCTTGCCGTAGGCCACCCATAGATCCCCGTTGGGGGCGAAGACCGGATCTATGGACTTCTCCAACGGCTCATCGTGGGTCAACTGCTCCACCAAGCTGAAGAGGTCGTAGGTTTCATCGTAGGCAGCGTAAAAGAGGTCTACCCCTCCGGTCGAGTAGTCCTGCCAGAGGAGCACCAGGTTGCCACTCCCATCCTGGGCGGCGGCGTAGTCCAGCACCGCCACCGGTGCCTCCACGACAACGGCTCTGGGCGTCCCCCCCAGGCTGCCCAAGAGGGCGTAGAGGGTATCCCCCTTGAGCCAGAGGAGGCGAGGGTTGCCGGAGGCATCGTAGAAGAAGGCAGGACGGTTATCGGGCTCGGCATCGTCCGTCAACCGGGTAGGGCCGCTCCAAGCAGAGCCATCCCAGGTCAGCAGGTAGAGTTCTTGATCGGCATCGGTGGAAAGATCGCCGTCGGTGTCTCGAGCGTAGGCGACGGCCATCCGATCCCCGTTGTGCCGGGCAGCGGCGAGGCCCACGATGCCATCCACCCCGCCCAGAAGCACCTGAGGGGCGCTCCAGCCGGAGCCGTCCCAGACGGTCCAGAGGAGGGTATCCGTATCGGTGATGGTGCCCATCAGTTCTCCAGCCTGGTTCTGCCGCCAGACCAGGAGCAGATCCCCATCGTTGCCCCGAACCAGCGTCGGTGCGTGGTCGAGGACGTCGTTGGTGGTGAGATAGGCCGGCGCCGTCCAGGACGTGCCGTTCCAGACCGCGTAGGCAATCTCAAAGGCCCGGGCGTAGTCGGCGTCCATCTTGGACGAGGAGGATTGCACCACCTTGTTCCGTTCCCAGACGGCGACAGCGCGGCCGGTGCCATCGTAGGCCACCTGGGGGGCGAAGTCCTGGAGGTTGTCGTCCGTGATGCCCGCCGGAGGGCTCCAGGCGGAGCCGTCGTAGATGGTGTAGTAGACCTCCTCCCCCTGCATCAGAGGCCGAGAGGAGTCGTCGTGCACCCAGAGGAGGAGCACGTCGCCGTCGGCGGCGACGGCGGGGTGGGATTCGGGGAAGACGTTGGCGGCGATGAGGTTCTCTTCGGTGGCTTTGATGCCGACGGCGCCCAGGGCCTGGACGTCACCGGCCAGGTGGAGAGGCTTCTCGTTGGCCCGGAATACGGCGTAGGTTTTGGGATCGGCGGCGTAGTCCCTGGGGATGGGGTGCCAGCCGGATACGGAG
>WFUY01000206.1 GCA_015484715.1 Thermoflexales bacterium
CGTCTCTACCTCACCGACCCCTACCTGACCCACTTCCAAGCGCGGGTGATCCGGCGGTTGAGCTACCAGAACCAGCCGGCCGTCGTCCTGGATCGGACCGCCTTCTACCCCACCTCCGGCGGTCAGCCGGCCGACCGAGGCCGACTGAACGGGGTGGAGGTGACCGATGTGTTGATCCTGAAGGAGGGCCACGACCGGGGGGATATGACCGCCCCCATCCTGCACATGCTGGCCGCGCCGATCCTGGAGGATGAGGTCACGGGCGAGGTGGACTGGAACCGCCGCTTCGACCACATGCAACAGCACACCGGCCAGCACATCCTCTCCCAGGCTCTCCTCCGCGTCGCCCGGGCCGAGACGCTCTCCTTCCACCTGAGCCCGGCCACCCACCGGGGGCTGGAGACGGCGACCATTGACCTGAATCAGCGTCGGCTGCTCCCCTCGCTGGTGGCCCAGGCCGAGCAACTGGCCAACCAGATCGTCTGGGAGAACCGTCCCGTCACCGCCCGCATCGTCTCTCCCGAAGAGTTGGCCCAGTTGCCCTTGCGCCGTCCCCCCGCCGTGGCGGGGGCGGTGCGGGTCGTGGAGGTCACCGACTTCGACTTCTCTGCCTGTGGGGGCACCCACGTCTCCTACACCGGCGAGATCGGGATCATCAAGGTGGTCCGGGTGGAGAACCGAGGGGAGAAGACGCGCCTTTTCTTCCGCTGTGGGGGGCGGGCCCTGGCCGATTACCGGCGTAAGACCGAGATCCTCCAGGAACTGGTCACGATGCTGAACGTCGGCGATGGGGACCTGGACAGGACGGTGACCCGACTGCTGGAGGAGAACCGGGCGCTGCGCCGGGAGTTGCAGGCTGCTCAGGGGCGGCTGCTCGACCACGAGGCCCAGGAGTTGCTGGCCGCTGCGCCGACCGTCGGTCCCGTGCGCCTGGTCGTCGCCACCTTTCGGGGGCGGAAGCCCCGGGAGCTGACCGCTCTGGCCCGGGCCCTGATCGCCCATCCCCACGTGGTCGCCCTGCTGGGTTCCCAGATCGCCGGGACGGCCCGCTTCTGCTTCGCCTGTTCGGCGGCCCTCGACCTCTCGATGGCGGAACTGGTGCGGAGCACCGACGGCGTGCTGGAGAAGGTCCGTGGGGGAGGACGACCCGACTTCGCCCAGGGCGGTGGTCGTCTGAGCGATGCCCATCAACTGGAGGCAGCGATGGCCCTGGTGGTCCAGCGGGTTCGGGATCGTCTGGCGGGGGCGGACGGTGGATCGCAAGGGGCGGTCGGCAGGTGACAGTCAGCAGATTGCGGACAGCGGACAACCAAGGAGGTCTGCCGGACATGGAAGAGATTGCGCCCGACATCTACGTCGAAACCGGCTACCGGGGCGTCAACGTGGGCTGTATCCTCACAGAGGTAGGGGTGATCTGTGTGGACACCCCGTTGTTGCCCGGAGACGCCCGGCACTGGCGGGCCCGCATCGCCGAGTTCACCGATCATCCCATCCGTTTCGTCATCTACACCAACCACCGCCAGGACCGAGTGCTGGGGACCGAGTTCCTGGGCGGCCGGCCGGTGGCCCACGAGATGGCCTGGCCGGCCATGGCCTCCTACACCGAAGAGGCCTTTCGCCAGGCCCTTGTTGCAGAGCTGGGCGAGCAGGACCCGGCCATTGAGAAGGTGACCGTTCGTCTGCCGGAGATCACCTTCAGCCGGCACCTCATCTTGCCGGTGGATGGTCAGGAGATCCGTCTGCTCCACGCCACGGGGACCGCCCTCTGGGTCTACGTGCCGGAGCAGCGGGTCCTCTTCGCCGGCGACACCGTCGTCGTCGGTGCCGTCCCGGGCCTGGAGCAGATGGACCTGGAGGCGTGGTTGGCGGCCCTGGAGCGCTTGCGGCAGGGGGAGATCGCCGTGGACCTCATCGTGCCTGCCTATGGACCGGTTAGCGATCTCTCGGCGGTGGGGCCGATGATCGCTTTTCTGGAGCAGGTCAGGGATGCCGTTGGGGCTTTCTGCCAGGCCGGTCGGCCCCGAACCGAGCTGATCGAACTGATCCCTGACCTCCTTGCCCCCCTCACCCTCTCCGCTCAATCCCCCGAGGAGGCGGAGGTCCTGCTGAGGCAAGGATTGGAGTACCTCTACGAGCAGAAGGTGAGCACGGGCCGGAAATGACCAAACTGGTCACACCGGAGCAGCCCCGCACCCCGGCGGACGAGTTGCGGGCGCTCCTGGACCGCTGTGAGCACCGGGTGAGCCACCTGCAGGGGGCCGGTCCTCAAGCGCTGGAGCTCCTGCGCGATCTGGACCGGGTGGCTGTCCTCCTCACCACGCTGGAGCGGAAGGGGATGGACGTGCGACCGGAGCGGGCACGTCTGGAGACGGTCGAGGGGCAGCTCCGCCACCAGGCTGCTCGCTTCGTGGCCGAGGTCGGTCCTCGGCTGGTGGCGGAACGTCCTCGCGGTGGGCGGTGGTGGTGGCACCTGGACGAGGTGGTCGCCCAGCAGCGACGCCGGGCCCGGCGGCGTCTTCTGAAGATCGGGCTGGCGGTGATAGTCCTGATCACCGTCGCCGCCTTCCTGTACCAACGCTTCCTGGCCCCCCCTCCGGAACTGCGGGCCTACCTGGACTGGTTGGACCAAGGGCAGATGGCCTTCACCCAGGGCAAGCTGGAGGAGGCAGTCCAAGCCTTCGAGGAGGCAGCCCGACTCCAGCCGAAGGAGTACGAGCCCTATCTCTGGCTGAACCTCCTCTACCGGCGGTTGGGGGATGAGGCGGCGGCGCGGCGGGCCTTCCAGGAGGCCCGTCGTCGCCTGCCCGATGAGAGCTGGGCCTACATCTACCGGGGGGAGCTCTTCCTAGGGACAGGCGACCTGGAAGCAGCGGCGGCTGATGCTGAGGCGGCCCTGGCCCTCACGCCCGACCGGCCTGAAGCCCTCTACCTGGCCGCCCGGGTGGCCGCTCTGCGGGGGGAGGTTGACCGGGCCATCGAAATGCTGCGGCGGACGGCAGAGCTGGCCGCTGCCCAGGACAACGCCCAACTGGAGGCTCTGGCCCGCACCGAGATGGCCTTCCTGCTCCAGCAACTGCCCCTCCCGACGCCTACCTTCTGAGGGGTGCCCCGACCGAGAGGAGGTCATAGTGGCAACGATAGACCTGGAACGGGTAAAAGCGGTGAAGGTAACCCACGAGGCCGAGCTGCTGCGCAAAGCCAACGTCGTGGGAGTGGGCATCGGCTTTCGGCAGCGGGGAGGACGGCAGACCGACGAGGTCTGTATCGTCGTCTCGGTGCACGAGAAGGTTCCCCTGGACCAACTCGCCCCCGACGACCGCATCCCCGCCGAGCTGGAAGGCGTGCCGGTGGATGTCCAGGAGGTGGGGGTCATCCGGGCTTTTTAACAGAGCACCGTCGGAAACACCGCTGGGTAGGAGGAATGAGGGATGAGCGCCGTCGTTGAGGTGCGCGATCTGCGCAAGTACTACGGGGAGATTAAAGCGGTAGACGGCATTAGCTTCACCGTGGGCCGAGGCGAGATCTTCGGGATGCTGGGGCCGAACGGGGCGGGGAAGACGACCACTGTGGAGATCATCGAGGGATTGCGCCGGGCCGACAGCGGTCAGGTGACCGTGCTGGGGCTGGATGTGCGCCGGCAACCCGACGCCGTCAAAGCCCGCATCGGTGTCCAGCTCCAGACCACTGCCCTCTTCCCTCGGCTCACCGTTCGGGAGGTGCTCAACCTCTTCCGCAGCTTCTTCCCCCAGAGCCGGGAGGCGGACGAGTTGATCGCTATGGTGAACCTGCAGGAGAAAGCCAACACCCTCACCAAGGAGCTCTCCGGCGGTCAGCGGCAGCGGCTCTCCGTGGCCCTGGCGCTGGTCAACCAGCCGGAGATCATCTTCCTGGACGAGCCCACGACCGGGCTCGACCCTCAGGCCCGTCGTTCCCTCTGGGAGGTCATCGAGCAGGTACGGAGCGCGGGCGCTACCGTCTTCCTGACGACCCACTACATGGAGGAAGCGGAGCGGTTGTGCGACCG
The DNA here is from genome assembly GCA_015484715.1 of Thermoflexales bacterium. Lineage (GTDB taxonomy): Bacteria > Chloroflexota > Anaerolineae > S140-20 > S140-20 > S140-20. Next base: position 4,025 of record WFUY01000206.1, read on the forward strand.
GGTGGCGGTGATTGACCACGGCCGCATCATCGCCCTGGATTCCCCCGAGGCCTTGATCCGCGCCCACTTCCAGGAACGGGCGGTGGAGTTCGAGATTAACGGCCAGCAGGCGGCCTCCTTCTCTCTGGAGGACCTACCGGCCGTCACCCAGGTCCGCCAGGATGGCAAGACGATCACCCTCTACACCAACGATGTGGAGGCTACCCTGGCCGCGCTCTTCGAGCGGGGGCAGCGGACCGGCTTCCAGGTGGATGCGCTTCACGTGCGCCGGGCGACGCTGGAGGATGTCTTCCTCAAGCTCACCGGCCGGCGCATTCGGGACTGAGGTCGGCGATCCACCATCCATCGGGGGCAAGGAGGTAGGTTGATGCGTGCGTTGCGAGCGTTGACGGTCGCTGCTGTGAAGGAGTACGTGCGGGACCGGATGGCCCTCTTCTGGACCCTGGCCTTTCCCATCCTCTTCATCCTGATCTTTGGCCTGCTCTTCAGCGACCCCGACATCAGCGGCTTCCGGGTTGGTGTCGTCTTGGAGGACCCGGAGGATATGGCGGCGGCCGGCTTTTACTGTCAGATGGAAGCTATGGATCGGGACGAAGGCGGGGAGGCGTTCCCCGCCGACGATCGGGAGCTCTGCCAACGCGCCTTAGAGCGGGCGATTGCCGCTGGCTACGTCTCGAGCGATACGCTACGCCTCCGGCAGCAGGAGCAAGCGGGATCCGAGGAGGCCCGCCTGCCCCTCTACATCTCGCGGGGTAGCCGTGAGGAGGTGCTGGAGGCGCTGAAGCAAGGGGACCTGGCCGCTGCCATCCTCTTCCCGGCCGATTTCCAGCTTCAGATGGGACGGGCCTTCGTTCGGAGGGAGCCGGTCCCCATCACCATCTACTACGACGCCTCCCAGACGACCCGGGCTCAGGTCCTGCAGGGGATCCTCGGCGGCCTCTTCGAGCGCTTCGACCAGATGGTCACCCAGCGGCCCCGCATCCTCGCTCCCCGGTTCCAGCCTCTCCAGGCGGAGCACCTGCGGACCATTGACTATATGGTGCCGGGCATCCTGGCCGTCTCACTGATGCAACTGGGGCTCTTTGCGGCCGGTACGGTCGTCTCGCTGCGGGAGCGCCAGATCCTCAAACGGCTGGGGGCGACGCCCCTGCCCCGCTCCGTCCTGGTCACCAGCCAGGTCCTCTTCCGGCTGATCATTGCCGTGCTACAGACGGTGCTCATCATCGTCGTGGGCTGGCTCGTCTTCCGGGTGGAGGTGGGGAACCGGCTGGGGATGCTGGCCCTCTTCGTCTTCCTGGGGGCGCTCACCTTCATCGCGATGGGCTACGTGGTGGCTGCCTTTGCCCGCACCGAGGAGTCCAGCGTCGCCATCGTGCAGGCCATTCAGTTCCCGATGATGTTCCTCTCCGGGGTCTACTTTCCCATAGATTTCGTCCCCGACTGGATGCAACCGGTGCTCTACGCCCTGCCCCTCACCTACCTGGGCGACGCCCTGCGCCAGGTGATGGTGGAAGCCAGCGCCTGGAAGCCCCTCTGGTTGGATGGGCTGGTCCTGTCCGCCTGGCTGGTCGTCTCCCTGACCATCTCCTTCCGCTTCTTCCGTTGGGAGTGAGCCATTGGGGAAGATGCCCGGGGCCGCTCAGAGCGCCGGAGGGTATCTATTCAGCCTACCCTCCCGCAGGTCACCGGTCGAAGGCACTTTCAGCCCCGATGGGCTATTTGAAGCACGGTTTCGCGTCAGAAACGCGCTTAACCTGCGGGAGGGTGAATAGTTGCGCCGGAGGAAGGCTTTGGAAACGAGGATGCCCGGCTCTCCGAGCCGGGCACTCTTTTGGATTTCGGGATCGCCGTCGCTCCCCCCCGAACAGCGGCGGCGGTCGGGATCAGCGGGCTTCGATGGGTACCCACTTGAGGCCCTTGGGACCGACATACTCGGCCCGAGGACGGATCAGACGGTTATCGGCGTACTGCTCCAGGATGTGGGCCGTCCAGCCGACGACGCGGCTGATGGCGAAGGTGGGCGTGAAGAGGTCAATGGGAACGCCGGCCGCGTAGAGGACGGGCGCAGAGTAGAAATCCACATTGGGGTAGAGGCGCTTGCCCACCATCTCCCGCAGGAAGACGCGCTCCACCTCCAGGGCAATGTCGTACCAGCGCCGGTCGCTCATCCGGGCAGCCAGCCCCTTCAGGATACGGGCCCTGGGGTCCTGGGTCTTGTAGACCCGATGGCCCATCCCCATCACCCGTTCCTTGCGGGCCAGCAGGTCGAGCACGTAGGCCTCGGCCCGCTCCGGGGAGCCGATCTCCAGCAGCATCTGCATCGCCCGCTCGTTGGCTCCGCCGTGGAGCGGCCCCTTCAGCGTGCCGATGCCGGCCACCACCGCTGAGTAGATGTCCGCCAGCGTGGAGACGGCAACCCGGCAGGCAAAGGTGGAGGCGTTCATCCCGTGATCGGCCAGCAGGATCAGGTAGGTCTCGACTGCTCGCGTGGCGGCCTCGTCGGGGGCCTGACCGGTGAGCATGTAGAGGTAGTTGGCTGCGTGGCCCAGCTCCTCGTGGGGTGGGATCGGCTCTTGATCGTTGCGAATCCGTTCCCAAGCGGCGATGATGGTAGGCATCTTTGCCATCAGGCGGAGGGCCTTGCGCCGGTTGGCCGCTTCATCGGTCGTGTCCGCCTCCTCGTCCAGCATCCCCAGCGTTGAAACGGCCGTGCGTAGGACCGCCATCGGATGGGTGGAGCGGGGGTAGTGGCGCATCACCTCCAGCAGCGGCCCGGGTAGTGTCTGTTCGGCCTTCAACTGCTGGACGAACTGGTCCAGTTGGGAACGGTTGGGAAGCAGACCGTACCAGAGCAGGTAGGCCACTTCCTCGAAGGAGGCTCGTCCGGCCAACTCTTCTATCGGGTACCCCCGATAGATGAGCACCCCCTCCTGACCGTCTATGAAACTCAGCTCCGTCTGGGCTACGACGATGCCTGCCAGACCTTTTTCGACCGACATAGGTTTTCCTTCCTCCTTAGCTTCGATGCTCTATGGGCTCATTACGAGGTCCGATTATAGCATTACGGCGTTTCCCCGTCAAGGACAATGCTTGCTGTTCATCCACCTGGACTCTCAATCGGATTGCTCTCGTTCAGCCTGGATCCGCCGCTCCTCCCGAGAGGCCAGGACGATGCCGGTCAGGATGAGCGCTCCCCCCACGAAGTGCCAGAGGCCCGGCACCTCTCCCAGCAGGAAGTAGGCGAGCACTGTGGACCCCACCGGTTCCCCGACGACGGTGATGGTCACATAAGTGGCCGAGAGGTAGCGCAGGGCGAAGTTGAAGGAGGAGTGGCCCAGCAACTGGGGGACCAGGGCCAGCATCAAGAACCAGAAGTAGGCCACGGGGCTGTAGCCGAAGAGGGGGTAGCCGCCGATCAGGGCGAAGGCGATCAGGAAGATCGCTGCTGCACCGTAGACGACGGAGATGTAGGTGACCAGGTGCAGGTTGGCCCGTAGTCGCCGACCGATGAGGAAGTAGCCGGCCGCCGTCACCGCTCCGATCACTGCCAACAGGTCCCCCAGGAGTTGGTTGCGCCCTCCGCCGAAGTCTCCCATCCCGATCATCGCCCCGCCGGCCGTGACCATCAAGATGCTGACCCACATTGCGCCGGTGGCCGGGTCCCCCAGCAGAAAAGTGGAGATCAGCCCGACGAAGAGGGGGTAGGTGGTGACCAGGACGACGGAGCTGGCGACGGAGGTGTAGGCCAAGGAGGTGATCCAGGAGGCGAAGTGGCCGGCCAGGAAGAGACCGGAGAGAATCGCCCATCCCAGTTCGCGGCGGGTCAGCCGACGGATCTCCTGCCGGTAGCGGGTCAGGGCGGTGGGGGCTAGGATCAACGAGGCCAGGGTGAGCCGCCAAGCCGCGATGACCAGCGAGGGCGCTTCCCGTTGCGCGTAGCGGATAAAGACTGTCTCTTATACACATCTCC
>WFUY01000207.1 GCA_015484715.1 Thermoflexales bacterium
ACCAGGGAGCATCGTCTCAAGAGGCCGTCCTGGCGCCAGGACGGCCTCCGCGTGTTTATGAAATTCTTATCTCTCCTCGACCGATGTTTATCCCTTTTTTGCCCGGAGGCGGTATGATAGAGGCAGGTCCTTTCTCCAGGCGCGCTTGTGAGCCGCCCCCTGGAATAGAGCAAAAGGAGGGAGAAGAATGAAACGAGTCCGGCTTGCTCTCATCACGCTGGTCCTGGCGGCTTTGCTGGTCACTGCCTGCGGTGGTGGGGCTGCTGCGCCCACCAAGGCTCCGGAGCCGACCAAGCCTGCGGCCGAGCAGCCCACCAAGGCCCCTGCCGCCGAGACCAAGACCATCGTCCTGGGCTTCACCGCCTCCCAGACGGGCAAGTACACGAAGGAGTCTAAGGAGCAGGTTCAGGGCTTGCAGCTCTGGCTAGAGGAGGTGAATGCCGCCGGAGGCATCGAGCTGCCCGATGGGACGAAGGTCAAGATCGAGATCGTCTCCTACGATGACGAGAGCACCAAGGAGCGCGTGCAGCAGCTTTACACCAAGCTCATCACCGAGGACAAGGCCGATCTCCTCATCAGCCCCTACTCCAGTGGCCTGACCGATGCTTCGGCCGTCATCGCGGAGCAGTACGAGAAGATCATGATCACCACGGGCGCTGCCTCCGACGCCACCTACGAGAAGGGGTATCAGCACATCTTCCAGGTCTACACACCGGCCAGCCGCTACCTGACCGGTGCGCTGGATGCCCTCAAGAAGTGGGACCCTAACGCCAAGAAGGTGGCCATTGTCTACGAGAAGACGAAGTTCGCCACCGCCGTGGCGACGGCGGCCAAGGAGTATGCGGAGGCCCAGGGCTTCGAGGTCGTTCTCTTCGAGGGCTACGAGAAGGACACGACGGACTTCGGCCCTTTCATCAACAAGATTGAGGCGGCCAAGCCCGACGCCATCATCGGCGGTGGTCACTTCCAGGATGGCTCCACCTTCGCCAAGCAGCTCTATGAGAAGAAGACCGCCGTTAAGATGGTCGCGGTGCTGGTGGCTCCCGCCGTGCCAGAGTTCGCCGACCTGGGCGACGCGGCGGTGGGCATCGTCGGTCCCAGCCAGTGGGAGTCCCTGGCCAAGTACTCGCCGGAGGCGGCCAAGGCGGCCGGCCTGGAGTGGTATGGCCCCACCATTGACGACTTCGTCAGCGCCTACAAGGGCAAGTACGGCTATGAGCCCGGCTACCACGCCGCCGGTGGCTACGCGGCCGGCCTGGTGCTCCAGAAGGCCATCGAGGACGCCGGCTCCCTCGACACGGCCGCCATCAAGAGCGCCCTGGAGAAGATGGACGTGATGATCTTCTTCGGCCGCATCAAGTTCGACACCGGGGATGCCCACGGCAAGCAGTTGGGCCACGACATGGTCTACCTCCAGTGGCAGAAGGACGCTAGCGGCAACCTGGTGCGCCAAATCGTCTGGCCGGAGGCGGCCAAGACCGCTGAACCCATCTATCCGTTGGAGCGCTAACCCAACCCCAAGGGCGGACCCCGACCGGTGTGCCGGGGTCCGCCCCTATCCCTTTGGTCTCTCGAAAAGACGGAGTCCCTGACCGCTTCCGTGAGTTCCCACAACGCTTTCCGCTCCCACTGAGGAGGTTCCTATGCCCCCACCGGACGTGATCCTCGCCTCGGTTCTCGACGGTCTGCTGCTTGGCTTCGTCTACGGGCTGGCGGCGATGGGGCTCACCCTCATCTGGGGGGTGATGGAGGTGATCAACCTGGCCCACGGGCCGGTGATCACGCTGGGGATGTTTGGCCTCTTCTTCCTCTTCCAGGAGCTAGGGCTGCATCCTTACCTGGCCCTGCCGTTGGTCGTGGTGGGCGGCCTGTTGCTGGGGCTGCTCATCTACGGCGTCGCCGTTCATCGGGTCTTGGACGCCCCCCATCTCTCCACGCTGCTGGCTACCTTCTCCGTCAATATGATGATCATCGGGCTGGGTACGGCGGCCTTCACGACGACGCCCCGCAACGTGGACTTCAGCCTGGGCGCAGTGGAGATCGGCCCCTTGCGGCTGCTGGGGACGCGGGTGGTGGCGGCTCTGGCTGCTGTTCTCTTCACCCTTGCCCTCTACGCCTTCCTCTACCGCACCCGGACCGGGAAGATGGTGCGGGCCGTGGCCAACAACCGGGCGGCGGCTGAGCTGATGGGCATTCCCTCTACCCGCATCCTTGCCCTGAGCTTCGGCATCGGCACGCTGCTGGCGACCGGAGCCGGGGGGCTCATCGCTACCCTCTTCCCTTTCAACATCTTCACCGGTGGCGTCTACGAACTGAAGAGCTTCGTCATCTGTGTCCTGGGCGGGCTGGGGAATCCCACCGGAGCCCTGTTGGGCGGCATCATCCTGGGCTTTATCGAGGGGTTCATCCCCCCCTTCCTGCCCGTCGGCTGGACGCCGGTGATCGAATTCGTCCTCTTCGTCGTCATCCTGCTGATCCGTCCCAGTGGCCTTCTAGGAGCACGCTGAGATGAAGCGATTGAAGGCACCTGCCCTCTGGACTATTCTGGCTGCCGTCGCCGTGGCGGGCATCTGGCCGCTCCTCAACCGCTCGGCGACGCTGCGCGAGGACATGTTCCTCATCCTGATGTTCGTCACCCTGGCCTCCAGCCTCAACATCCTGCTGGGCTACACCGGCTACGTCAACTTCGGCCACATCGTCTTCTTCGGACTGGGGGGCTACATCGGTTTCTACCTCATCTCCCAGCAAGGGTGGCACCTGATCCCAGCGGCGTTGGCCGCGGCTCTGGTCACGACGTTGCTGGCCGCGCTGATGGGCGGGGCGGTGTTGCGGCTGCGGGGTGCCTACTTCGCACTAGCCACCCTTGGAATCAACGAAGCCACCCGTGCTTTCGTCACCAACTTCAAGCCCTTTGGCGAGGCCACCGGTCTTTCGCTCCACTTCTCCCGCTACCAGGAGTACGGGGGGCCGGCCAGTGCTCTCTGGTTCACCTACGCCCTACTGGTCATCGTCACCCTCGTCACCCTGCTGGTCAGCTATCTGGTGAAAACCTCAAAGTTTGGCCTGGGGCTGATGGCCATCCGGGAGGACGAGGATGCGGCGATGGTCCTGGGCATCCACGCTCCTAGGGCGAAGACCATCGCCTTCGCGCTCTCGGCCTTCTTCCCCGCCATCGTCGGGACTCTCTTCTTCTTCAAGAACGGCAACATCGAGCCGGGCGACGCCTTCCGGTTGCACATGTCCATCGAGGGGATCGTGATGATTATGCTAGGCGGCTTCGGCACGGTGACCGGCCCGGTTATCGGCTCGGCCGTCTACGAACGGCTACGGGGCTACTTGCTGACCACCCCCCTCTTCAAGGACCTACAACTCTTCTTCGCCGGGATGCTGCTTCTGATCATCATCCTCTTCGTCCCCAGCGGGTTCATCGGGTGGCTGCGGGAGCGCTCCGCCCGCCTGCGGGAGGTGCTGCAATGACCGACCAAGTGATCCTGCAGATCGAAGGGGTGACCAAGCGCTTCGGCGGGCTGGTGGCCGTCAACCAGGTCTCTTTCGAGATCCGGGAGGGGGAGATCCTGGGGTTGATCGGCCCCAACGGGGCCGGGAAGACGACCCTCTTCAACGTCATCAACGGCGTCTATGCGCCTGACGAGGGGCGGGTCATCTTCCGAGGGGAGGTGATCAGCGGTCTGCCCTCCTACGAGGTGGCGCGGAAGGGGATTGCCCGGGCCCACCAGGTAGTGCGTCCCCTCAACGAGCTGACGGTCCTGGAGAACGTGGTGGTCGGAGCGGCCTACGGACGGCGCAACCTCCCGCTGGGTGAGGCGGCTCGGGTGGCCGACGAGGTGCTGGAATTCGTGGGGCTGGCCCCTAAGCGCCATCTGTTGGCCGGCAAGCTGAACGTAGCGGAGAAGAAGCGGTTAGAGATGGCCCGGGCCCTGGCCGCCCAGCCTTACCTGATCTTGCTGGACGAGGTGCTGGCCGGCCTGAACCCTGGGGAGGTCGCCGCAATGCTCGACGTCGTGCGCCAGATCCGCGAACGGGGGATCACCATCCTGATGATCGAGCACCTGATGCACGCGGTGATGAATGTCTCCGACCGCATCGTCGTCCTCGACTACGGGAGCAAGATCGCTATGGGCACACCTCAAGAGGTAGCCAACGATCCCAAGGTCATCGAAGCTTACCTGGGCGATCCCAAGATGGCCCAGCACCTGCTAGAGGAGCAGGGGGAAAACGAGGAGGGAGGCGCTGATGGTCATTCTTGAGGTCGAGAACCTGGCTTCCGGCTATGGGGAAGTGCAGATCCTGTGGGGGGTCTCCCTGCAGTTGCAGCCGGGACAGCTCACCACGCTGGTAGGCTCCAACGGTGCGGGGAAGACGACGCTGCTGCGGACGGTGATGCGCCTGATCAGGCCCTGGGAGGGGCGGGTCCTCTTCGACGGGCGAGATGTCACCAACCTGCCTCCCCACGCTAAGGCGGAGATGGGGCTGGTCCTGATCCCGGAGGGCCGGCAGCTCTTCACCGAGATGACGGTGGAAGAGAACTTGGAGATGGGGGCGATCCCCTCGCGGGCCCGGATTCACTTTCAGCGTAACCTGGAGTGGGTCTACGAACTCTTCCCTCGCCTCAAGGAGCGGCGGACCCAGAAGGCCGGTACCCTCTCCGGCGGTGAGCAGCAGATGCTGGCCATCGCCCGAGGATTGATGGCCGATCCGGTGGTGCTGATGCTCGACGAACCCTCCTTGGGATTGGCCCCTCTCCTGGTGATCAACCTCTTTGACGTGATCCGCCGCCTTAAGGAGGAAGGGCTGACGATGCTCCTGGTGGAGCAGAACGTCCACCTGGCGCTGGCGATAAGCGACTATGCCTACGTTCTCAGCGAGGGGCGGATCGAGATCGAGGGGGAGGCGGCCACGGTGCGCCAGATGGACCAGGTGCGCCAGGCCTATCTGGGCTTGTAGACTCCGTACCCTGGGCCTCTAGGGTCTTCAACGGGTGGTCTTTGGATCTGCAGCACGGCCATTCGGGATCTCAGAGGTCTGGGTTTTTATGCCTCAAACTGGTAGCCAATCCCCTGCTCCGTCCAGATATGGCGGTGGGACTCGTCCTCTTCCAGTTTGCGACGCAGCCGGCCGATGTAGACCCGCAGGTACTCGATAGCATCTTCGTACTCCGGCCCCCATACCTCTCGCAGCAGCCAGCGGTGGGGCAGCACTCGGCCTGGATGGCGCACCAGGGCGAGCAGCAGGTTGAACTCTGTCGGCGTCAGGTCCAGCCGCTCTCCCCGGTGGAAGGCCAGGTGCTGCTCTGGGTCTACCTCCACGTCGCCCACCCGGATGGTCCCCATCCCCGGCGGGCTCTCCACCCACCGCGTCCGTCGCAGGACGGCGCGCACCCGGGCGATCAGTTCCCCCACGCTGAAAGGCTTGGTCAGGTAGTCATCGGCTCCCTGCTCCAAGACCGTGATCTTGTCCCCTTCTTCATCCAATGCCGTGAGCACGATGATGGGGATGGTGGAGCGGCGGCGCACACGCCGTAGTACCTCGAAACCATCCATCCGGGGCATCAGCAGGTCCAGGACGATAAGATCGAGGGGCTCTGTCTCGAAGAGCCGGAGAGCCTCCAGACCATCGGCGGCCTCCAGGACCCGATAGCCCCGGGCGACCAGGTTGCGGCGCATAAAGTGGCGCAGCGTCTGCTCATCGTCCACGACCAGCACCGTCGCTTGTTGCATCGCCTTTTGTCCTCCCGGTAGAGCTATGCTATAATCCCCCCCAATGCGATCGGGACCTGGAAGCGGGGCGTGAGGTTGATGGACCTGTGGGGTCTATAGGATACCCCATTCGTCCCGTCTTGTCCAGTTCGTCCTTGGCTGCTGGGTCACGGGTCCGGCGGGAAGGGGTTTCGCTGGTGGGGGGCGAGCCTGGGACCCGCCTGGCCTATGAGGCCGGTTCGCCCCCGGTTGCCAGGACAGCATATCACGGAGGGGAGACGATGCTCATCACCCACGGCAGGCTGATCACCTTTGGGGAGACGAACGAGATCATCGAGGAGGGCGCTCTCTACATCAAGGGAGACCGGATCGCCGACATTGGCCCTACGCGGACGTTGAAAGCCCGCTATCCCGAGGCCGAGGAGCTGAACGCCGGCGGTCAGTTGGTGATGCCCGGCCTTATCTGTGCCCACACCCATTTCTACGGGGCCTTCGCCCGGGGGATGGCCCTTGTTGGCGAGCCTCCTCGCACCTTCCCGGAGGTCCTGGGCCGGCTCTGGTGGCCCCTGGACCGCTCGTTGCGGGACCTGGACGTCCGCTACAGCACCCTCGTCTGCCTGGCCGACGCCATTCGCCACGGTACGACGACGTTGATAGACCACCACGCCAGCCCCTACGCCGTCCACGGGGCGTTGGATCAGATCGCCGACGCCGTGGAGGAGGCCGGGGTGCGGGCTTGCCTCTGCTACGAGGTGAGCGACCGGGATGGGCCGGATCGGGCCCAGGAGGGCATTGACGAGAACGTCCGCTTCATCCGACGGGTGCAGCAGGGGGAGGCGTCGCCGCTGTTGGCGGCCACCTTTGGGCTGCACGCTTCCCTCACCCTCTCCGATGAGACGCTGGCCGAGTGCGCAGCGGCCGGCGCCGAGTTGGGCGTCGGCTTCCACATCCACGTGGCCGAGGACCTAGCCGACCAGGAGGACAGCCTGCGCAAGAGCGGCAAACGGGTTGTCGAGCGCCTCCAGGCAGCGGGCATCTTGGGCCCTCAGACCATCGCCGCCCACGCCGTCCACGTGGACGCATGGGAGATGGCGATCCTGCGGGAGACGGGCACCTGGGTCAGTCACCAGCCCCGCTCCAACATGAACAACGGGGTGGGGGTGGCCGAGGTGCCCACGATGCTGCGCGGTGGGGTTCGCGTCGTGCTGGGCAACGATGGGTTCTCCAACAATATGTTCACGGAGATGAAGACGGCCTACCTGGTGCACAAGCTGCACCGGCGCGACCCTCGGGTGATGCCGGCCGATCAGGTGCTGGAGGTGGCGGTGGCGAACAACGCCCGGTTGGCCCGGCTCTTCTGGCCGGCTGCCCCTCTGGGAGAGCTCTCCGTTGGGGCCTACGCTGACGTCATCTTCGTGGACTATCATCCTTACACGCCCCTGACACCGGGGAACCTTCCCTGGCACATCATCTTCGGCGTGGATGGCTCTCACGTGACGACGACCATCGTCGGAGGACAGGTGTTGATGCGGGATCGGGAGCTGTTGACCCTGGACGAGGCGGCCATCGCTGCCCGGGCGCGGGAACTGGCCCCGGCAGTCTGGGAGCGGTATCGGCAGCAGTTCTGACGGCTAAGTGGGCCGGCCTAGGAGGATTGGCCCGTTTGTCCCAGGCTCCCTTGTGAGGTATAATCCGGGGACGGAAAGGTCGCCGCTCTGAGAAAGAGGGCGGCAACGCTCGTAGCGCGATTGAGGAGTTACCAATGCCTCTGGAAACCATCCCTCTACCGCCTTCGTTGAAGGAGCGTCTAGGGGAAGAGGTCGCTCAGGAGTTGGCTCAATGGCTGACTGCGATGTGGGAAGCGCAGAGTGAGCGGCGGTGGCGCTCCTTGGAGGAAGGCCAGGATCAGTTGAAATCGGCCTTGGTTGCTCTCGCAGAGGCTCAGCGTCGGACCGAAGCCGGACTGCAGCGATTAGAGGTGGCTGTTGAGCAACTGGCGGAGGCGCAGCGCCGGACGGAAGGGCGGCTGGACCGGCTGGAGCAGGTTGTTGCTGAGCTGGCGGAGGCCCAGCGCCGGACCGAGGCGCGGCTGGACCGGCTGGAGCAGGTAGTCGCTGAGTTGGCAGAGGCCCAGCGCCGGACCGAGGCGCGGCTGGAGGAGCTGGCCAAAGCCCAGCAGCGGACGGAAGCGCGGCTGGAGGAGCTGGCCAAAGCCCAGCAGCGGACGGAAGGGCGGCTGGACCGGCTGGAGGACGCTCTTGAGCGGCTGGCGGAGGCTCAGCAGCGGACGGAAGAGGAGATCCAGAAGCTGGCCGGAGTCCAGAGCGATATGCAGGCCACCATAGCAGCGATCAAGGGAAGCTTGCTGGAAATGGTATACCGTGAGCGGGCGGGAACCTATCTTGGCCCCTTCCTCCGGCGTGTCCAGGTCTTCGCCCCTTACAAGCTCGAGGACGAGGTAGGGCCGCACCTCACCTGGGAGGAGTTCCGCGAGTTCCTGCGGCTCGACTGGGTGGTGAAGGGACGGCCCCGGTGGGTGAAGGAGGCCCCCTGGGTCTGGTTGGCGATGGAGGTCTCCGCCGTGGTGGACCGCCACGATGTGGAGCGGGCGTTGAAGCGGGTCGCCCTTCTGCGGAAAGCCGGGCTGCTGGCGATGCCGGCCGTCGCCGGAGAGGAGGCGACGAAAGGGGCCGTGGACATGGCCGAGGACGAAGGGGTGGTCGTGGTTGTGGACGGCTGGGCTCGCTTCTGGGAGAAGGCCTGGGAGCAGGCCCAAAAGGAAGCGTCGAAGTCCGCGAAGGAGCGGGCCGGCGGAGGGGATGTCGGGCCGGAAGGTGCGGACGGTTGAGCGTCCTGGCGTGGCCGATCCCGCTTCTGGGGGATAAGAGGCTGCCCCCGGCGGTGCAAGGGCTGTCGGCACCACCG
>WFUY01000208.1 GCA_015484715.1 Thermoflexales bacterium
ATAATGGGACCACCTGGACCCTCCCGCAGGTCCTCCCCACGGCCTCAAGCGCGTCATAGGTAACCTCATGATAGACCGTTGCTCTCGCCGGCCACTGCGTGACCTGCGGAGAGCTGATTTTCACATCCGGCATACGCTGTGTTCCTCAGCCTCCCCAGGCTTTGACGATGCGCTCTCGCATTCTCATCATCTCCCAATATCCCCTCTTCGACCAGGGGATCCGAACAGCACTGGATCAACAACCCGGGGTGGAGGTCGTGGGGAAGTATCCCGATCCGACAACCGCCCTTGAGCCGGCGCGGACCCTCTCTCCCGACGTGGTGGTGGTCATCGCCGAAGCCGGGGAGATGCGGGAAAGCGCCTTCCGCCTGCTGGAGGACGTCGCGCCCTGCCTCATTCGGATCAGCCCCACCGACGGCTCAATGCAGGTCTACGAACGACGGCAGGTGGACCGGGCCACGCTGGAAGACTTGATGAACGCCATTCGAGTCGCCAGCGAAGCCTTGGTGCAGGGTGAACTTGCGAAGGAACCGCCGGCTTTGCCCAAGGAGGAGCCAAGCCCTCACAGTCAATGGAGGAGAGCCAACATGAAACACCTTGTCACGGTCGCAGTGCTGGTCGCAGCGGTCACGGCCATTGTGGCCACAGGGTTGAGCCAGATGCCTCTCCTGCCGCCTCTGGCCAGCGAAGAAGGGATGCTGGTGGACCGGATGTTCCGCTGGCAGATCCTGGTCATCGCCTTTCTCTTCTCCCTCATCGTCGTCTTCATCCTTTACAGCATCGTGGTCTTCCGTCGCCGACCGGGGGAGGAAGGAGAAGGAACGTACATCCGGGGCAACACCACGCTGGAGGTGATCTGGACCCTCCTGCCCCTGGGCACCGTCCTCTTCTTCGCCACCTGGGCCGCCCAGGACCTGAACAAGATGGGCGCTCCGGAGTCCCAGGAACTGGTCGTCGAAGTCACCGCCTTCCAGTTCGGGTGGCGCTTTGACTACCCAGAGTACGGCATCACTTCTAACGAACTCAACCTCCCCCGAGATCGCCAGGTGCTTTTCAAACTGACCTCGCAGGATGTCATCCACTCCTTCTGGGTGCCGGAGTTTCGGATCAAGCAGGACACGCTGCCCGGACAGGTCAAGACCCTGCGGATCAAGCCAACGAAAGATGGCGAGTACGTCCTGCGCTGTGCAGAACTGTGCGGTACAGGACACGCTTACATGCTGGGTCAGGTGAACGTGATGGAACCGACCGACTTCGAGGCCTGGGTCGCTGGCCAGACCGCCCCCGCCGGCGAACTCTCCCTGGTCGAGCAGGGCGCTCAGATTGCCACGACCCAGGGCTGTCTGGGATGCCACTCCACCGATGGCACCACCCTGGTGGGCCCCACTTGGCAGGGACTCTACGGCTCTGAACGCACCCTGACCGACGGGACGACGGTGGTGGCCGACGAAGCCTACCTCCGCGAAGCCATCGTGGACCCCAACGCCCGCCTGGTCCAAGGCTTCCCCGCCAACGTGATGCCTGCCGACTACGGGGACCGGCTCTCTGCCGAAGAGATTGATGCCCTGATCGCTTATATCCAGAGCCTGGGACAGTAGCACGCAGCCTCGAAAGCTGCGCCACACACAATGCAGGAGGAGATGACTATGAGGATACTGCTTTCCCTAGGACTGGTTCGGGGTCTGATCGCTCAGGCCGCCGGAACCGCCTTCGGTATGGCGCTCACGATGGCCATCCGGGTCCTGTTGGGACTGCCAGCCTGGAACGCCGAGCCGGTGATGGTGGCAGGCGCTCTGGTTGGAGTCATCAGCTTCCTGGTGGGCGTCGGGGCTTTCACCGACTGGTTCAAGTGGGTGAAAGGCGAGGAAACGCCGATGCGCCACGGACCGCCGGAAGGTCGGCCGGCCTGGACCCGCTACCTCAGTGTGGACTACAGCCACAAGGTGATCGGCGTCCAATACGTGGTCACGGGCATCGCCTTGATGCTGGTGGCCGGCCTGCTGGCCTGGATCTTCCGAACAGAGCTGACCCAGCCCGGCCTTCAGTTCCTGGACGCCCCCACCTTCAACACGATGATCAGTGCCCACGGCATCGTGATGATCGCCGCCATCCTGCTGGGCGTCAGCGGGATGATGAACTACCTGGTGCCCCTGATGATCGGAGCATCGGATATGGCCTTCCCCCGCCTGAACGCCCTAGGCTACTGGGTCAACGTGCCCGGGGCCATCCTGGTCGTGGCAGCTATGTTCGTCGGCGGGTGGAACACCGGCTGGACCGGCTATCCCCCCTTGAGCGTTCAGTCGCCGCTGGGAACGCCCCTATTCCTCCTGGGGGTCTACTTCGTCGGGCTCTCGTCCATCCTCGGGGCCATCAACATCATCGTCACGATCCTGCGGATGCGCACGCCGGGGATGACTCTCTTCCGCATGCCCATCTTCGTCTGGGCCTCCCTGGCCGCTTCCATCATTCAACTGACCGGCACCCAACTCATCGGCCTTTCCTTCCTGATGGTGGTGGTCGAACGGGTGCTGGGGATGGGCTTCTTCAACCCGAACCTGAGCCCTGAGGCCATCGCCCTGGGGTCACCGCCGGGCAACGTGCTCCTCTTCCAGCACCTCTTCTGGTTCTACTCCCACCCGGCGGTCTACATCTTCGTCTTGCCCGGCCTGGGGATCATCAGCGAGTTGTTGCCCGTCTTCGCCCGCAAGCCCCTCTTCGGCTACCGATGGGTTGCCCTCTCCAGCATGGCCATCGCGCTAGTCGGCTTCCTGGTCTGGGCCCACCACATGTTCACCGCCGGTATGGACCCCGGCCTGCGCGTGCCGATGATGTATAGCACGCTCCTGGTAGCCGTCCCTACAGGCGTCAAATTCTTCAGCTGGGTGGCCACCGTATGGCAGGGCAAGCTCTCCTTCCCCACCCCGATGCTCTTCGTCCTAGGGGCCATTTCCGTCTTCCTCCTCGGCGGCCTGAGCGGCCCGCCCAATGGCACCGTGACCACCGACCTCTTCCTGCACGACACCTATTGGATCGTCGGTCACTTCCACGCCACGATGTTCGGAGGCTTCGTCTTCCCCTTCTTCGCCGCCATCTACTACTGGTTCCCCAAGGTTACAGGCCGCAAGTACAACGAGACCCTGGGCAAGCTCCACTTCTGGCTGATGACACCCGCCTTCTGGGTGCAGACGTTGGCCCAGATGGACGTAGGGTTGAAGGGGATGCGCCGCCGCATCGTGGACTACGACCCCGCCTTGGGCATTGAGACGGGCCACCTGCTCATCACCATCGCCGGCTTCGTCATCGGCCTCTCCATCCTTGTGATGCTCTACAACCTGGTGCGCAGCGCCCGGACCGGCGAGGTGGCCGAGGCCAACCCCTGGCGATCCCGCTCGCCCGAATGGCAGATCCCTTCGCCCGTGCCCGAGCACAGCTACGCCCGTCCCTTCGTCGTCGTCGGCGATCCTTACGACTATGGCCTGCCCGGTTCAACTTACATCCAGTTTGCGCCCTCAGGGGCGTCTGAGTGAGCTTGGAGGTGATCCAATGGAACTGGAAAAGAAACGCACGACCCCTTCAACACCTGCCTTGGCCCAGAAACGGGCAGCGGCCTACCGCTTGGGAACAATCGTGCTAATCGCCCTGGCCGTGCTGACCGCCATCGAGTTCGCCGTTGGACGCAGTGGCACAGCCATTGTCGCCCTACTCATCATCGGCCTCTTCAAAGCCGGCCTGATCCTGCAATACTACATGCACATCTCGCTGCTCTGGTCTGACGAGGGAGGACACGGATGAGCACCATTGCCTCAACGATGGCCGACTACCGACACCAGCTCCGCAACAATCGTTTGGGATTGTGGCTCTTCTTCATCTCTGAAGCCTTCTTGTTCGGCGGGCTCTTCGTCTCCCGCTTCTACCTGTGGGGCAACACCCGCCCTGAACTCGACCAGACGCTGGGCCTGACCATCACGTCCATCCTCTTGCTCAGCAGCTTCTTCATGAACCGGGCCGAGATGGCCATCGCCCACGATGACCGCAGGACCTTCCTCAACAGCCTCCTCATCACAGCCGCTCTGGGCATCCTCTTCCTCATCGGCGTCGTGGGCTTCGAGTGGCGCGGCCACATCCGGCCTTGGGACGGAGCTTTCGGAGCGGTGCTCTTCGGGATGACGGGGATGCACGCCCTCCACGTCCTGAGCGGCGTCATCTTCATCCTCATCGTCTGGAACAACGGACGTAAAGGCCACTACTCCTCCGAGCGCCATTGGGGCGTGGAGGCCTGTGCCATCTACTGGCACTACGTAGACGTGATCTGGGTCTTCTTCTACCCCGCCCTCTACCTGATGGGCACCGTGGTCCGCTGACGGTCAGGTCGCCCCCTGCCAAGACACCCACCGGCAGGCCAAGGAAGGGGATTATCCGCTCGGAGTGCCCGGAGGGCGTTCAACGAAACGAAAGGAAGGTCCGTGGACCCACGCTGGAGTTTGGCGTTGCGATCCTGGGAATGGCGGCCCGAGGTCGTCTTGGTCCTCGTCCTGGCCGGCGCGATCTTTGGCCGAGGCTGGTGGCGTCTGCGACAGCAGGGCCGGGGACGGCTCGCGGCTAGATGGAGGCTGGCCTCCTATATGGGAGGACTGACGGCCCTCGCCCTGGCCCTGCTCTCCCCCATTGATACTTTGGGCTCCTACCTCTTCTTCGTCCACATGATCCAGCATC
>WFUY01000209.1 GCA_015484715.1 Thermoflexales bacterium
GACCATCAGCATCCTGCGGGGGCTGAAGGAGCGATATGAGGTCCACCACGGCGTGCGCATCACCGACAGCGCCGTCATCGCGGCCGCCGTGCTCTCCGACCGCTACATCGCCGACCGCCACCTGCCCGACAAGGCCATTGACCTGATTGACGAGGCCGCTTCCCGGCTGCGGACGGAGATTGACTCCAAGCCGACGGACCTGGACCACATTGACCGGCAGATCATGCAACTGGAGATCGAACGGGAGGCCCTCAAGAAGGAAAAGGACCGGGCCAGCAAGGAACGGCTCCAGAAGCTGGAGAGGGAACTGGCCGAGTTGCGGGAGAAGAGCGCCCAGTTGACCGCCCGCTGGCAGGCCGAGAAGGAGGCCATCCAGGAGATCCGGCAGATCAAGGAAGAGATCGAGCAAACCCGCATCGCCATCGAGCAGGCGGAGCGACGGGCCGACTTGGAGGAAGCCGCCCGGCTGCGCTACGGCGTCCTGCGGGAATTGGAACAGAAGCTCCAGGAGCAAGAAGCCCGGTTGAGGGAACTTCAACGGGATGGTGCTCTGCTCAAGGAGGAAGTGGATGCTGAAGACGTAGCCAGGGTTGTCTCCCAGTGGACCGGCATCCCCGTCTCCCGCCTCTTGGAGGGGGAGATCGAGAAGTTGCTCCGTATGGAGGAACGGCTCCATCAGCGGGTCGTCGGTCAGGACGACGCCATCAAAGCGGTCGCCAACGCCGTCCGGCGAGCGCGGGCCGGCCTGCAGGACCCGAACCGGCCCATCGGGACCTTCATCTTCCTGGGACCGACGGGCGTGGGCAAGACGGAACTGGCCCGGGCGCTGGCCGAGTTCCTCTTCGACGACGAGGACGCTCTGGTGCGCATTGATATGAGCGAGTACCAGGAGCGCCACACCGTCTCCCGGCTCATCGGCGCGCCGCCGGGCTACGTCGGCTACGAGGAAGGCGGCCAGTTGACCGAGGCAGTGCGTCGCCGGCCCTACTCCGTCATCCTCTTCGACGAGATCGAGAAAGCCCACCCCGAGGTCTTCAACGTCCTGCTCCAGTTGCTGGACGAGGGCCGGCTGACCGACGGCCACGGACGGACGGTGGACTTCACCAACACCGTCGTCATCATGACCAGCAACATCGGCTCCCAGTGGATCAAGGAACTGGGGCCTGAGAACGCGCGGGAGATGGTGCTGCACGAGCTGGACCGTCACTTCCGGCCCGAATTCCTGAACCGAGTTGACGAGATCATCATCTTCCACGCGCTGACGAAGGAGCACCTGGTCCAGATCGTGGAGATCCAGATCAACCGGTTGCGGCAGCTCCTGGCCGAGCGGGGAATGGACCTGGAGCTGAGCCAGGCAGCGAAGGAGTGGCTGGCCGAGAAAGGGTACGATCCCGTCTTCGGCGCACGACCGCTGAAGCGGGTCATCCAGCGGGAAGTGCAGGACCCCCTGGCCCTGAAGATCCTGGAAGGGGAGTTCGGCGAGGGGGACACCATCTGGGTGGATGTGGAAGGCGACGGCCTGGTCTTCCGTAAGGCGGCGATCGAGGTCGCTGTGCCCGCCTGATGGTGAGGAACAAAAGTGAATGACAGGAGGCCGACGGTTGTCTGCGGACAGCCGTCGGCCTCGTTCTTCGCCGGCTCGGGCCAAACGCCTCCCTCGGCCCTCCTATCCCGGTGGTACGGTGAGGACTCTCTCCGCTGCCTCTCTCAAGGCGATAGCGTTGCGGATGGCCGGGACGTACATCCGCTCGGTGTACTCCTTCACCATCCGCCGGGTACTGAAGATGGGCATCGTGGAACGGATCGCTTCCTTCATCACCCGGATCCAGGCGCGGGGCACTCCATCGGCGTCGCGCTGGTAGAAGAGGGGGACAACCTCCTCTTCCAGCACCCGGTAGAGAGCCTGGGCATCGGCGGCATCCTGGGCCTCCGGGCTCTCGTGCTCCCGGTTCCTACCGAAAGCCCAACCGTTGGCCCCGTTGTACCCCTCCGCCCACCAGCCATCCAGGATGCTTAGGTTGGGAACACCGTTGATGGACGCCTTCATCCCACTGGTCCCGCTGGCCTCTCGCGGAGGCCGGGGGTTGTTCAGCCAGACGTCCACCCCCTGCACCAGGTAGTGGGCCATATGCATGTCGTAGTCCTCGAGGAAGGCGATCCGCCCGCCGAAGCTGGGGTCCTTCGTCAGGTTGTAGATATACTGGATGAGGTGCTTGCCGGGATCGTCGGCCGGGTGGGCCTTGCCGGCAAAGATGATCTGGACGGGCCGATAGGGGTCGTTCAGGATGCGCTTCAACCGCTCGATGTCGTGGAAGATGAGAGTAGCCCGCTTGTAGGTGGCGAAACGGCGGGCGAAGCCGATGGTCAGGGCCTCGGGGTCCAGGAAAGTGCCGGCTGCCAGCACCTGCTCCGGGTTCATCTCTCCCCGAATTCGCTTGCGCCGGGCCCGCTCCCGGATGAAGGCCATCAGCTTCCGCTTCAGGTACAGGTGGACCTCCCACAGCGCCTCGTCGGGGATCTCCTGAACCCGCTCCCAGAAGAGGGGATCGTCGTGGTGTTCCAGCCAGTCGGATCCCAGATAGCGGTCGTAGAGCCGGTCCATCGCGCCAGCCACCCAGGTGGGGAGGTGGACGCCGTTGGTGATGGAGGTGATGGGCACATCCTCAGCCCGCTCCAGCTCCGGCCAGACGGGCTGCCACATCCGGCGGGAAACCTCGCCGTGGAGCCGACTCACCCCGTTGCGCCAGCCGGAGTAGCGGAGGGCCAGCGCAGTCATGTTGAACCCCACGCCCCAGCCTTGGTCGTAAGCCCCCAGGGCCATGAAGCGATCCCGGTCCAGCCCCATCTCGCCCCAGTAGTGCCAGAAGTACTTCTCCATTAGATGGAAGGGGAAGACGTCGTGACCGGCCGGCACCGGTGTGTGGGTGGTGAAGATGGTCGTCGCCCGCACTTGGTCGGCC
This sequence comes from Thermoflexales bacterium, assembly GCA_015484715.1. Classification (GTDB taxonomy): domain Bacteria; phylum Chloroflexota; class Anaerolineae; order S140-20; family S140-20; genus S140-20. The sequence goes on from WFUY01000209.1 coordinate 2,961, forward strand.
GCCTCCTCGAAGCTCAAGCCGGCCTGGACCAACTCCCGAATGCGCTCCAGCACCAAGAAGGCGGAGTGGCCTTCGTTCAGATGCCAGGCCGCCGGGTGGATCTCCAGGGCCCGCAGGACTCGCACCCCACCGATCCCTAGGATGATCTCCTGCTTGATGCGCATCTCCTGGTCTCCGCCGTAGAGGCGGGCCGAGAGCTCCCGATCCCATGGGGCGTTCTGCTCGATGTCCGTGTCCATCAGGTAGAGGTTGACCCGACCGACCTGAACCCGCCAGACCTCCACGTAGACCGGGTGGTCGTCCATTTGGACGGAGATCACCAGGGGCTCCCCGTCAGGCCCGGTGATGGGGCGGACGGGCACCTCGGCCGGGTTGATCTGCTCGTAGATCGCCTCTTGCCAACCGTGGGGGGGAATACGCTGCCGGAAGTAGCCCTGCGGATACATAAAGCCGACCCCGACGAAGGGAAGTCCCAGATCGCTGGCCTCCTTGCTGTGGTCACCGGAGAGGATCCCCAGCCCCCCTGAGTAGATGGGGAGCGACTGGTGGATGCCGAACTCGGCGGAGAAATAGGCAATGGGATAGTGCATCAGGCCGGGATAGCGCATCGGAAACCAGAGGTGGCCGTTGGCCATCTCGGTCTCAAAGGACATCACCACGGCATCATACTGCTTAAGGAAAGCCGGGTCACGAGCCACGGCCTGGAGTCGCTCCGGGCTGATGGCGAGAAGCATTTTGACCGGGTTGTGGCCTGTCTCCTTCCAGAGGGGGTAATCCAGCATCTTGAAGAGAACCCGCGCCTCAGGATGCCAGCTCCACCAGAGGTTATAGGCCAGCTCGACCAGACGGTCAAGGCGTGGGGGGACTTTCTCCCAGACGGGTGCCGCTTTCAGTTCCATAGCGCTTTCAACCTCCTTATCCTTGGTGGGGAAGCATCACCTGAGCGGAGGGTGGGACAATCCCAGGGGCCACCGCCTCAGTATACCTTCCAGCAAGCGGGAAGGGATTACAGCCGGATTACAACCCTGTTACGTATCCGCGCTCGTCTCCTGCGCGTCGGATTACCTCATTTATCACAACGGCAGACCAGGCTCCCACGCCCGGCAGATGGGGGTGTGGGAGCCCTTTCCTCGGTATCCTGAGCCGACTCTGAGTTCCCTCAGGGACGAAAGGAAGACCCTCAGCATACCCTAGCATACCCAATGAGAATTTGAAGAGAGTTAAGGACTGGATAGAAATGGGTTAAACTTTCGCAGGGTTCAGAGAGGAGCCAGCACGGTTGTTAGCCTGTTCAGAGGGGAAACCGCTGTCGCCAGCACGGGGGCAGGTCTAGGTTCTTTGCGGCAACCACGTCATGTACAACCAGTTGTGTTCAGCCTGCTCAAAGGGGGAACAACTGTCGCCAGAACGAGGGCACGACCCCAGGATCGCTTGCTGCAACGATGTAGTATACAGCCATTGGGGGAAACCGGCAAGTCTCCTCGGGAGTTTTGAGGGCCGGACCTGGATGGAAGTCAGCCCTCCCCCAGCGCCCGCTTCAGATCCTCCAAGCTGGTAGCGAAGGCAACGGTGTCCAGGAAGTTCTTGATGGAAGGGCTCCGCTTCCAGAGGGCCTGGACGACGCTGCCCACGGGGTTGGCACCGGCCGCTCCGCCCAGAGGTTCGTCGGCGTAGGCCCCGTAGAAGGCGAAGTAGGCCTGGTTGAGCTTGCGAATGCGGTAGCCATGTTCGACGAAAAGACGCCGCCGGGCCTCCATATAGGCCTCGGCTTCCTCGATCTTCGCCTCGGCCCCCGCTTCATCACCGGCCTCCCGCAGCCGTCGGGCTTCGGCCAGCAGCTCGTCCACGTGGATGCGCGTCTTCCGCATCTCCAGGGTGAAATTGAAAGCCGGCGGCTCCGTCGGAGAGGGCGACTCCGGCGGCGACGGCGGGGAGGACGGCGGAACCTGCTCTGGATAGTACCGCTCCAGCACCTTCCGCCCGATCGCTTTGCCCACCAGATTGGCCGCCGTCTCGTTGATCGTCCGCGCTTCTGGGTTGGACTCATACTGCCAACCCAGGGGGCGCAGGAAGAGGTAGTGGTGGGTCCACTCGTGGGCAATGGTCTCAACCAGCCAGGGAAGGCTGGTGCTCTCCAGCGTCATCGCCGGATAGAGGGCCAGGCCGCCGATGGGGACGACCAGGGAAGAAACATTCAGCCGCTCGTCCACCTGGGCTTCCAAGGCCGCAGCCTGGTCCACCGGAAACCCGGCCTGCAACGGCACCGCCTCGATCTGGCGGATCTCATCGCGCGGGGAGATGACCAGCATCCGGGGCAGAGGGGTGAAATGGAAACTGACCGGAGGGACAATCTCTCCCAGAAAGGCGAACCCTTCATCGGCCAGGACGGTGGCAACCTGCTCCTCGAGGATCGCCTCGACCAGGAGCTGCACCCGGGCCTGTTGGGCTCGCAGACGGGCCAGCCGAGCACGGAGAGGGGCCGAGGCGACCTCCGGGTCCGCGACCTGGGGATCGGCGTAGAGGCGGTTGATCTCGTCCTCGGTGCGGCGGATGTCCTCGACCAGATCCAGGTAGTCGAGGACGACCTGACGGCGGCTCTGGGGAGGAAGGTAGCAATGGAGAGGGCTGAGGGCTTGGCCTGCCTTGCCCAGCAGGGCCCCGATCTCCCAACCCACGAAGTCGAACTGCCGACCAGCCGTCAGGTAGGCTAGCTGGTACGTCCTATCCCCCGGCGCCGGGTACTCCCAGCGGAAGAGGAAGAGCATCGCCGCGAGGATGCCGACCCGCCTCAGCCACCACCCTACACCATCTCGCCTTTTCCCATCGGTCATTCAGGACTGCCTCCTCCGGCGGGTATGATACACCGTCGGGAGAAGGCTGTCAATGGGGCGGGCCAGAGGGTCCTGCAAACATCGTTGAGCCATTGACGGCCTACCAAAGTTACGATACAATTCAGGCCAACGCCTGAGGCCGACCGAAGGGGACGCGCAGACGCCGGATGACCACAGGGCCGGCCGACAGACTGGAGAGCCACACCGCACCGTACAAGGAGGCGATTGTGACGCAACCCTATCCTTACATCGCGATCGAGGGGGTCATCGGGGTGGGCAAGACCTCCCTGGCCCGCCTGCTTCAACCCCGCTTCGGGGCCGAGATCCTGCTGGAGGTCTTCGAGGAAAATCCCTTTCTCTCCGACTTCTACGCCGACCGGGCCCGCTACGCCTTCCAGACCCAGATCTTCTTCCTGCTGAGCCGCTACCGACAACTCCACCAGGTCGCGCCAGCCGCCTTGCAACGCGCCCCCCTCATCGCCGACTACACCTTCGCCAAGGATAGCCTCTTCGCCCACCTAAACCTGCACGGTGACGAACTAGAAACCTACGAGCGACTCCACGAGGCACTGGCCGAGCGCATCCCCACCCCCAACCTGGTCGTCTACTTGAGAGCCACAACGGAGACTCTGATGGCCCGCATCGCCATTCGGGACCGGCCTTACGAGCGAGGGATGGACCGGGGCTATATCGAGAGTCTGCGCATCGCCTACGAGCAGTTCTTCGCCACTTACCAGGAAGCGCCGGTGCTCACCATCGAGACCGATGGGATGGATTTCGTGCGGGACCCAGAGGCCCTGACGGCCATCGAGGGTCAGGTTCGGGCCGCGCTGGGCGAGGGGATTATCCAGCAGCCGCTGCCCCACATGGGACTGCCCCAACCGGCCCACCTCGCCGGGATGCGCAGGTTGGGGGAGTTCCAGCGCCGACAGGAGCACCAGGAGGCCGTTGGAGGGGGACCCTCGGATCGCTACCGTTCCTTCCTGAAGCTGACGGAAGCCGTTGGGCGGCTGGGGGCCGCTCTGGCTGCCCCAGAGCCTCAGGGAGAGATGGCCTCGCTACACCAGGCAATGGGAGACAGCCTGGCTGCCCTGATCCGATTGGCCAACGAGGTGGGGATGGACTTGGAGGCCGCTTATCGGGAATGGCTGAGGCAGTCAAACAGGCCCTCGGCGTAGCCCCCGATCTGCCCGGTCAGCCGCCGGTTCAGCATATCCGGCGGTTTAGGGGGGTGGAACCGCCCTACCGAGGATGGCCCATCCCACACCCCCAACGATCACACGGATACCGCAGCCCTATGGGCCGCTGGCAACGCAGCGGGGGCCAACGCCGATGAGGCGACCCGCCCCTGGAGCGACCAGGGTCCTGTCCAGGTGATCTCAACGGGCACCAATCGGCCACGCCAATCCCCCTCGGCGGTGAAGAAGACCAGCTTGTTCGTCCGGGTCCGCCCGTACCACTTGCCGCCCTTCTGCCCCTCAACCAGCACCTCAACCGTCTGCCCCAGCAGGCGGGCATTGATCTCACCGACGATCTGCTCCTGGAGCGCATCCAGGGCCTTGCGCCGGCGCTCCTTCTCCTCCGGCGGCACGTCGTCAGCCATCTTGCGGGCGGCGACCGTCTGAGGGCGGGGGGAGTACTTGGCAATGTGGGCCTTGTCCAGCTTCAGCTCGGCCAGCAGGTCGTAGGTGCGCCGGAACTGGGCTTCTGTCTCTCCGGGGAAGCCGACGATGACGTCGGTGGCGATGGCGACGCCGGGGACCGTTTCCCGGATGCGGGCGATGAGCCGGCGGTAGTCATCCACCGTATAGCCCCGCTTCATCCGGGCCAGGACCTCATCGTCCCCGGCCTGGACCGGCACTTCGATGTGCTCACAGACCTTAGGCAATTCGGCCACCGCCTCCAGCAACTCGTCGTTCATCCAGTTGGGATGGCTGGTGAGGAAGCGGATGCGCTCGATCCCTTCCACCTCGTGGACCGCCCGCAGCAGGTCGGCCAGCGAAGGGCCGTCGGGAATATCCATCCCGTAGCGGTCCACGATCTGCCCCAGCAGCGTGACCTCCCGGACGCCTTGGGCGGCCAGGGAGCGGACTTCGGCCACGATCTCACCCACCCGACGGCTCCGCTCGACGCCTCGGCGGAAGGGGATGATGCAGAAGGTGCAAGCATGGGAGCAGCCGTAGACGACGGGTACGTGGGCGGAGACCAGGCGGCCCCGCTCGTGGGCCGGCAGGACCAACTCCTCATCCTGAAGGCGGTGGCGATGGGCGGTCTGGCCCAGCTCCAGCGCCTGACCGGGGTCAATCATCCCCCGCTCGCCCAGATAGTCCAGCAGCGGACCGGGTTCCGAAGGGGGCATGAAGACATCCACCCAGGGGAAGCGTTTTCGCAGAGGGGCCGGATCGCGCACCCCGACCAGGCAGCCCATCAACCCGATGATCTTGTCGGGATGGCGCTCTTTCAGCGGTTTGAGGGAGCCGAGCCGACCGTAGACCTTGTCTTCCGCTTGCTGTCGGACGACGCAGGTGTTGAGGACGATGATGTCGGCCTCCTCGGCCCTTGGCGCGTGCCGATAGCCCAGCTTCTCCAGCGCCGAGGCCAGCCGCTGGGAATCGGCCACGTTCATCTGGCAACCGATCGTCCACACGTGGTACTTCAACATCACCTTTCGCAACCTTCCTTTTCCCTTTTCAAGGAATTGTACCGGCAAGCAGCGGAGACGTCAAGCGCCGATCGGGGATTCGCGCCCCCTCGTGAGCAGCAGGAGATGGGACAATCTGCCAAATGCCTCTACTTGTGCGGTGATCACCCACAAGTGAGCGAGAGAGTGGTCCGTAGCAGGCCGTCCACGAATTTCTCACAAGTGCACGAATGAGGCGGTCCTTAACTCGCGTATTCGTGCCCCATTGGTGGACCGCCAGTCTCCCTATCTCCAAGATATGGGTAATCACCGGTACTTGTCCCTTGGAGGAGAGGGTGCTAAACTTCAGCAGGAGGGGATAGCTATGGAGCGAGAAAGCAGGGTCTGGCTGGAAGTGACGGTCACAGTGGACGGAGAGGCAGCGGAGGCGGTGGCCGACCTGCTGAGCCAGTACGCCCCTGGCGGCGTCGCCCTGGAGACCGGCCCGGCGGGCTTCCCCAACGGTCCCATCACCGTGCGGGCCTACCTCCCCCCCCATCAGGACACACCCCAGGTGCGCCGGCGCATCGAAGAAGGGCTCTGGCATCTGGGGCAGATCCACCCCATTCCACCCCCCATCTTCCGCCCCGTCCGGGAGGAGGACTGGGCCGAAGCCTGGAAGACCCACTTCCACCCTCTTCGGGTCGGACGCCGCCTGGTCATCAAGCCGACCTGGCAGGAAGCGGAGGTGACGCCCGAGGAGGTGGTGATTGAGTTGGACCCGGGCATGGCCTTTGGCACGGGGCTGCATCCCACCACCCGTCTCTGTCTGGAGTTCTTGGAGGAACGGGTGCGTCCGGGCATGACCGTTTTGGACCTGGGGACCGGCTCCGGCATCCTGGCCATCGCCGCCGCTCGATTGGGGGCTGCCTCCGTCCTGGCTGTGGACACCGATCCTCTGGCCGTCCGCATCGCCCGACAGAATGTGGAGATCAACGGCGTGGCCGACGTGGTCAGCGTCCGTTTGGGATCCCTGGCCGAGGCAGGCGATCGGTACGATTTGGTGCTGGTGAACATCGTGGCCCGCGTGATCATCGGGATGGCCCGGGCGGGCCTCTCCAGACGACTGAAGCCGGGGGGCGACCTGGTGGTCACAGGTATCGTCCAGGGGCAGGAAGGTGAAGTAGCCCAGGCCCTTCAGCAAGGCGGGATTTCCTTGGTTGAGAAGCGACGGAGCGGAGATTGGGTCGCTTTAATCGGGAAGAGGTCCCTTCCTGCGTGAATCACCCCCCATCGTTCCAAGCCCCCCAGGACTCCTCGACATCCAACCCACC
>WFUY01000210.1 GCA_015484715.1 Thermoflexales bacterium
ATCGTCAGGTTGTCTAGAATGCGGTCGGCAACTTGGCGGGCACGGTCGTCGGCAGCTACGTGGGGGGCGATGCGGCGGCGAAACTCCCGCTGGATCAGGCTGGCAAAGCCGAGGATCGAGGTGAGCGGGGTGCGCAGCTCATGGGAGACGGCGGAGATAAAATCGGTCTTCATCCGATCTACCTCCACCTCGTGGGTGATGTCCCGCAGGACGGTGACGACGCCGGCGATCTGCTCGCCCTGCTCTGGCTCCAGGACGGGCGGAGGGAGGCGGAGGGCGGTGGCCGAGGTCTTCAGGACCCGACCATCAGGCAGCTCCAGGTTCTCGGTGAAGACCTGACCAGGGGCGTGCAGGGCTTGGTCGGTGAGGGGCTGCAGGCCGGCCACGGGGAAGGATTCCGCCAGCAGACGCCCCCGCAAGGATCGGCCCGAGGGTAGCCCGGCCATCTCACGGAAGGCCGGATTGCTCAGGATGATGCGCCCTGTGGGATCGGTCACCACCAGGCCGTCGGCGATGTTGTTGAGGATGGCGTCCAGCTTGCTCGACTCCTCGGCCAGCTCCTGGCTCTTGCGGGCCAAGGCGCGGCTCTGCTGCTGAATGTCCTGCAGGAGGCGGGCGTTGGCGATGGCGGCAGCCGCTTGGTTGACCACCGTCTGGCAGAGTTCCATCTCCTCGTCGTTGAAGGTCCGACGTCGCCCCAGGGAGGCCAGCAGCAAGATGCCAATCATCTCGTCCCGGGCCACCATCGGGACCAGGAGCAACGAGCGGATGTCCAGGGGGGCGATCTGCTCCCGCAGGGGGTCCAGGAGTGGATGGTGGAGGGCATCCTTGATGGCGTAGGGGATCCCCGCCTCCAGCATTCGTCGGGCCGAGGGGAGGTGGGGCAGAGGGAGACGGGTGCCGGTGAGGCGGCGGAAGGGGTATTCGGCGGCGATCAGGCCCCGCTCCCGCCCCCGCTCCACGATGAGGACGCCTCCGTAGTCCGCCTCGCTCAGCTCTACCAGGTGCCGGAGGCTCACGTCGAGGATCTCGTAGGCATCCAGCGAGGAGGCCAGGGTCGTGGAGATGCGGTTGATGAGCATCAGGTTGCGGGCCTGCTGCTCCAGAGCGATGGTCGTGGTCCGGCTCTCCTGCAGCAGGCGGGCAGCCTCGAGGGCGGCTGCGGTCTGGTTGGCCAGAGCCGTCATCACTGCCAGGTCTTGGGCCTGAAAGGCGTGAGGGCGATCGCTCTCAACATCGAGGACACCCACCAGCCGGCCGCCCACGAACATCGGGACGGCCATCTCAGAGCGGATTGCCGGGTCCGAGGGCGTGGAGAAATCGCACTGAGCCACGTCGGGGATCAGAAGGGGGGCCTCGCTACTGGCCACCCGCCCGATGGCCCCCTCAGGACCGATCCGAAAGCGCGGTGTGTCCACCGATGGCGCGGGGGGTCGAGCGGAGGCGACCAGGTAGAGCTCCTCCCGCCCTTCGTCCAGCAGGAAGACCCGGGCGTTGTAATAGCCCAAGACCTCCGTCACGCCCTGTACCAGTGCCTCCAGCAGCGGGTCCCGATCGTGGAAAGTGGCGATGCGGGCTGAGAGGATCTGGAGGGCCTGGAAAAGGCGTTGTTCCTGTTGCAGGGCCTCCTGGGGAGCCTGCATGGGTACGATCCTCTACGCGATGCTGACGCCCAACACGTCGGCAGTGCGCTCGATGAGGTAGTCGGGATCGAAGGGCTTGGTGATGTACTCATCGGCGCCCACCTCGATGCTGCGCAGCCGGTCTATCTCTTGCCCCTTGGCGGTGAGCATGATGACGTGGATGTCGGAGAGATCGGGATCGCTCTTGATGCGCTGGCAGACCTCATAGCCTGAGAGGCCGGGCATCATCACGTCTAGGATGATGAGGTCGGGGCGCTCGGTTCGGGCGACCTCCCACGCCTCTAGGCCATCGCCCACGGCCAGCAGTTCAACGCCGGCGTCCTCGAAGTCCTCCAGCGTCTGCTCCAGCAGCACCCGGATGTAGATTTCGTCATCCACGATCAGGATCTTCTTGGACATCGCCTCCTCCAACGCAACCTGCAATCCACAATGGGCAATTCGCCATTTGCAATCCGCAATCCGCTACCACTCCAGCCGCAGCAGATCACGCAGGATGTCCATTTGTCGCTCCGCTGCCTCCTCCCCCCGGACGATGATCTCCTCTGCCCGGTCGAAGTCGGTCTCGGCCACGTTGTCCAGGGGGACCGTGATGAGGAAGTCCAGGTCGGAGAGGTGGCGGAGCATCGCGGCGTGGGCCAGCCGGGTCTGAATCTCCAGCCAGGTGCGGGTCAGGTCGAGCGAGGTCTCCCGGGGCTCCGAGGGCGGTCCTGGGAGGGTGTTGATGCCGATGATCAGGCCGATGCCCTGTTGACGGAGAAGGTGGGCAGGCAGCGGGTTGTGCAGCCACCCATCCACCAGCCACGCCCCGTCCCGCTCCACCGGCACGACCAGGCCGGGGAGGGCCAGTGCGACCTCCAGGGCCTGGGTCAGGGGGCCTTTCTCCAGGACAAGGGTCTGACCGCGCCGCAGATCGGTGGCCGGCAGGCAAAAGGGGATCACCAAGTCCTCAAAGGAACGGTCGCCCAGCCAGCGCTGCAGAGCGATGCGAGCCCGCCGGCCGGTGTAGAGGCCGGCCCGGTTGGCCAGGCGCAGGTTCCGCCCGCCGTCGAAGGGGCTAAGCTCCTGAGGGGCGCGTTGAACCCGCTGGGCGATCTCATCGGGGGAGAAATCGGCGGCGTAGAGGGCTGCGATGACTGCCCCCAACCCGGTGCCGGTCACCCCATCCACCGGGACCTTGGCCCGGAGCAGAGCCCGCAGGACGCCAATGTGGGCCAGGGCACGGGCCAGCCCCCCCGAGAAGACCAGCCCCACGGTCCGTCCCGTCAGTTGGCGGGCCAATCGGTCCAAGTTGATCCGGGGTCCGGCGGGGATGGCCCAGCGGCGACGAGCGGCAGCGATGATCCAAGGCAGATCCTTGCCGCTGAGATCAATCATCAGTTCCATCAGGCTGATCACCCCCATCAGCGCTGAGGAGGGTTGATCGGTGGGAGGCACTGCCACAAAGGTCCAACGGCCGGCTTCCAGAGCCTCCCGGATTGCCCGGGAGAGGCTCCTGCCGTCCATCCGCCAGGCTGGCCGGTAGGCCACCTGCTTTCCCAGCAGGTTGGCGATGGTAGGGGAGACCCGCCGCAGATCCAGCAACGTGATGGGGCAGCGAGTGTAGTGGGTCACCACCTGGAGGAATTCGACGATGCCTGGTCCGACGAAGAGGACCGGATTGAGGGCGGGGGGGCTGTCGGCGGGCGTGGTCCCTCCTCGGCCGCTCAGCTCCCGCTCCAAGAGGAGCGCGGTAGAAGGGTCCTGAGCCAGTAGGCGGGCCAGGTCTGCCCGGCACAGGGTCCAGACCTGGCTGGGCTCGACGGCCCGGGCGG
>WFUY01000211.1 GCA_015484715.1 Thermoflexales bacterium
ATCTCTTCTTGCATCGTCATACCCTGTACCTTCTTCCGGTGCTCCGGGTCAATCCGCGATCTCCCCACCCGCCGGATCGCCACGCTGGCAAGCCCAGGAGAACCGCATCACGAACCTGCGGACTCCGAATCTTCGGGCACCTGGAGGGCGACGTGGGAACGGGCAGCGTTCAAGGCCCTGCCCAGCTCCTCGGCCGCCGTCCGCAACACCCCCTCGACATCGCTGGCTTCCCGGATGCGGGCGGTGATCTGACTGATGAGTTGCTCCCGCCAGGCCCGACGCCGGGTCTCTTCGAACAGCCGGGCGCTTTCCAGGGCCACACCCAACTGCTCGGCGATCGTCTCCAGCAGCGTGACCTCCTCCGGAGTCCACACGCCTGCGTCATTGGGCTTGTAGGTGTCCAACACCCCCACGACCTGCCCTCGTACCTTGATGGGGATGGCGAGGGGGAGCCGGGTATCCCCACCGGTACCGTTGGCCTGAACCGTCTTCCCCTCCCGGATGGCCTCTTCCATCTCCGGTCGCCACACATCCTCCGCGCTGGTAACCCCCTGCTCCGTGCTTCGGAAGCCTAGGTCTGGCCGGACGCGGAGCAAGCCGGCCCAGGCCTCCCGACTCAGTTCGCCGTAAGCACGGCGCAGGGCCTCCAGGGCCTCCTGGGCTTCGGCAACAAGCCGGGCATTCTCCAGAGCCACGGCAGCTTGGTCGGCCAAGGTCTGTAGCAATCGTTCGTCGGCTGCCGTAAAGGGCTCCGGTTCAAATCTGGCGACACCCAACACACCGATCACCTGTCCTCCTACCTTCATCGGCACACACAACCCAGCACGATGGGAGAGCGCCTCCGGAACGAGCGCGAAGGAGGTGTCGGAGTTCACGTCAGAGGTCCTGACGATCTGACCGCTCTGGGCGGCGATCACCCCGATCTCCTCCCTGGCGGTCAGGGGCAGGGAGAAGCTGACCGCCTCGACCTGACCCTGGATCAAGCGGTAATGATAGGTCAGCGTCTTCGTCGTCTCGTCCACCGAGGCGTAGCCGGCGATCTCGCACCGGAGCACCTGGACAGCAGCCTCCAGCACTCGATAGATGATGGCCGCCTCGTCGTGGAGCAACGTCAGCTCCTGGCCCAGCCGGTAGACCGCGTTCAGCCGCTCCTCCAACTCCTTGCGCCGGGTGATGTTCCGGCCCGTCGCGATGAAGTGGGTGATCTGTCCCTTTGCATCCCTCATCGGAGCGATCATCCGGTCCTCGTAGTATAGCTCCCCATCCTTCCGCCTGTTCACGAAGACGGCCTGGAAGACCTCGCCGGCGGTGATGGTCTCCCAGAGCTTCTCGTAGAACTCCGGCGGGTGCTGGCCCGATTTCAGGATGCGCGGTGTCTTCCCCACCGCCTCTTCTGCGCGATAGCCCGTGAACCGCTCAAAGGCGGGATTGACGTACTCGATCACCCCCTCGCGGTTGGTGATAACGATGGCTTCGGCAGCCTGCTCAACGGCATTAACGAACCGCTGCATCCTCTCCACCATCTGCCTGTACTCGGCCATCCGCCGGACGAGCGGGCGGACCACCGGTAGGTAGAGAACGGGACTGATCAGTCCGATCAGCACCAAGGTGTGAAGGACGAGCCGGGCAAGCACTCCCTGCACGGGCAGGCTGGCGAACAGAAGGCTCACGATCGCCTCGGAGACCAGGACGATGAAGACCACAATGAGCAGGAAGGGGGGGAAGGACGTCACCTCTTCAAAGAGCGGCATCTTCCCGAGCCCTCCTCTCTGCTCTCCCTCATCAGGAGCCTGTACCTCTGTGGATATGGCTTGAAGCTTGTTGAGGTCCCTCACGGCTCCACCTCCTCCGTGGCCCCAGAAGCCACGTCCCCGGTTCCGGCACCGTTGCCCGGTTGGCCCGTCAGCCGGATCACCACCTCCGGCAGCCCCAGGGCCTGGCGAACCTCTTGCGCGGCCGTCTTCAGCATCATCTCCAGGTCCAATGTCTCGCGGATGCGGGCTGTGACCTCACCCGTCAGCCGCTCTCGGAGGGCCCGACGCTGGGAATCCTGGTACAGGCGGGCACTCTCCAGGGCCACCCCCAACTGCTCCGTCAGCGTCTTCACCAGCGTCAGTTCGTCCGTCGTCCACCCTCCCGCTTGCTTCGGCTTGCGGAACCGCACCGCGCCCACCACCTGCCCTCGAATCTTCACCGGCACGGCTACGACTTCCCCATCGTTCTGGACGATCTGGCCCGTCTGCCTGGCCTGGACCATCTCTGGAGACCACGGGCCATCGGTCGGGTAGAGGCCGTGGGCAGTGCATAGGTATCCCCAATCGGGTCGGGCCTGGAGCACCTGAGCCCACGCCTCCCGGCTGATCTCCCCGTAGGCCCGACGCTCCGCCTCCAGGGCCGCTTGAGCTTGTTGGAAGAGACGGGCATTGCTAATGGCGATGGCGATCTGATCGGCCATCGTCTGCAACACGGTGGTGAAGTCCTGATCAAAGAGGTCAGGTTGCAGGCTCCGAACCCTCAGCGCGCCCAATACCTGGTCCCGAAAGTGAAGGGGCAGGACCGCCTCGGCGACATCACCGGGTCGTTCCACCGGCGTGACCCGCATCGCAGCATTGGCGATGCTCCAGCCCACCGTCGAATCCTCCCCAACCCGCAGCCGTCTCTCCTGAGCCGACACCTCCTGGCCCGGCCCACTGGCGCTGGCCTGCACCTCCACCCACTCTCCCGTCGGGTCCACCAGGAAGAGGTCCACCGC
>WFUY01000212.1 GCA_015484715.1 Thermoflexales bacterium
CAACAAAGTGGTAATCAAATCGTAACCGAACTGTTACCCTGATGGACCGTCCCCATGTTACGATGAAGGCACCCTGTGGGTCCACCCCTCTGCTGTGGCGGTGGACTGGGGGGGCACCGAGGTTATCCCGATCGGCACCTATTTCAGGAGAGTGAGGCGGAGCCATGACCGGCGCTACCATCTTGTATATCGAAGACAACTTCGAGAACCGCGTTCTGGTCAGACGGGTTCTAGAGGCCTCGGGATACCAGGTCCTGGAGGCGGAGGACGGTCTGACCGGCATAGCCGTCGCGGAGGAACGCCGCCCGGATCTCATCCTGATGGACATCAACCTGCCCGAGGTAGATGGTTACGAAGTCACCACCCGTCTGAAACAGACGCCAGACCTTGCCCATATCCCGGTGATCGCGTTGACGGCCAACGTGATGCGAGGCGATCGGGAGAAGAGCCTGGCCGCCGGCTGCGACGGGTACATCCAGAAGCCCATAGACGTAGATGCTCTCCCTGACCAAATTGCCGCTTTTCTGAAGCAAAGGAGCGAAGGATGATGCCCCATCCGCAGACGCAGCCACCGTCTTCTTCAGCCTCAAACCGCCCTCGCCGACGGGTTGGGATTGCTCCCCAGGATGCCCACGTGTTGGTGGTTGAGGACAACCTGAACAACTTCCTGCTCATCACCCGTCTGCTGGCCTATCTGGGCGTCAAACAGTGTGAGTGGAAGGCTTCGGGGTGGCAGGTTCTCGAATTTGCCGATGCGATGCCTCAGGTGGACCTGATCCTGATGGACATCCACATCCCCGATGAAGACGGCTATCAAGCCCTGGCCCGTCTGCGGGCTGAACCCCGTTTCCAGGACACCCTCATTGTGGCCGTCACTGCCGAGGCGACGGAGGACAACCTGCAGCGGGCCCGGCGGGCCGGCTTCGACGGCTTCATCGGCAAGCCCATTGATCCCGACCGCTTCCCCGATCAGATCCGACGCATCCTGCGTGGCGAAGAGATTTGGGAGTTGGGCTGACCCCGCCGGGAGACAGGGCATGGGCGATTCGGTGACGGCTCATCGGTCTTCCTCCCCTACGGCCAGAGCCGGGATGCGGGGGGGGCTGGGGCGCACACTCCTCAGCGCTTTTCTTGTTCTGGCCATCGTCCCGCTCAGCGTCGTCAGCTTCCTGGCCTCCGTCCAGGGGCGGCGCAACTTGGAGCGGGAGTTGAGGGAGCGGCTGATGGCCGTCACCACCCTTCGGGAGCAGCAGATTCAGGACTGGGTGACTGCCCAGCAGCAAGTCCTCGCCATGCTGTGCAGTGAGCCCACATTGATCGAGGCCGCTGAGGCTCTGGCAAACCCGCCCAGCGATCCAGAAATCCGGACCGCGATGCGCCGCCGTTTCCTTCAGATCATCAACCAGTACCCTGATCTTGAGCGCTTGCTCCTCCTCTCCCCTGAGGAAGGGCGGGTGCTGGTTGCTTCCGAGGCCTGGAAGGAAGGTCGGCGCTACAACGATGCGGCCCTGGTGGCAAAGGGGGGCGCTGGGCCCTACACCTACATCTCTCCGGGGACCGACTCCGGTGCCCCTACCCTGGTCCTGGTCCGGCCCGTCCGGGATGGGGAGCATCGGCGGGTGGGAACCCTGGTAGCCCACCTGCGTCTGGAGGCCCTGGGCAGGATCTTGGCGGAGAGCGTTGGGCTGGGCAGCACGGGACGCACCTATCTGGTGCTCCCTTCGGGGGAGATCCTGACCCAGGAGGGCTTTCTAACCGGTCAGGATGGTCGGCCGGCCATCCTCAATCCTGCCGTGGAGGCCGCTTTGCGGGGGGGGAACGGTATCGCCACCTACAAGAACGAAGCCGGTATCCTTGTGATCGGGGTTCACCGCTGGCTGCCCGACCCGGGGATCGCTCTGATCACGGAGCAGGCCCAGTCGGAGGCCTTCTCCCGCTCTGACGACCTGGCCGCAGCCCTCATCGCCACGGCCCTAGGTGCGGCTCTGCTGACTGCCATTATCGCTACCGTTGTCACTCGCCAGATCACCCGTCCCATCGTCCGGTTGACGGAGATGGCGGTTCAGATCGCCTCCGGTGACCTGGATCAGCGGGTCCCGGCCACCCGCCGCGACGAGATCGGCATCCTGGCCCGCGCTTTCAACATCATGACCGCCCGCCTCCAGGTCCTCTACGAGAGCCTGGAGCAGAAGGTCGCGGAACGAACCCGCCAACTCCAGGAGGCCAACGCCGAAATCCGCTACCAGGCGATCCAGTTGGCCACCAGCGCCGAGGTCGGGCGAATCGTCACGTCCATTTTGGACCTGGAGAGCCTGCTTCCCCAAGTCGTTGAACTGATCCGCGACGCCTTCTCCGCCTATCACGTTTCCCTCTTCCTGACGGACGAAGATGGGAAGTGGGCCCTCTTGCGGGAGGGGACGGGCGCGCTGGGAGAGCGGTTGAAGCGGGAGGGGTATCGCCTGCCGCTGGATGAGAGCAACTTGGTGGGACGGGCCATCAACCGGCGTGAGCCCTGCTTGGCCGTTGGGGAGGAGCGCCGAATCTTGGCCGATGTCGAGACCTTTCCTTACACCCAGGCCGAGTTGGTTATCCCCCTCATCGTCCGGGATCGCCCCATTGGGGCGCTCAGCGTGCACAGCCTGGAGGAGGATGCCTTCGCTGGCTCCGAGGTGATGGTCCTGCAGACGCTGGCCGGCCAGGTGGCCATCGCCATCGAGAATGCTCGGGCCTATGCCCTGGAGCGGGAGGCCGCCGAGCAACTGCGGGAGCTAGATCGCTTCAAGACCCGTTTCCTAGCCAACATGTCCCACGAGTTGCGGGAACCCCTTAACACCATCATCGGCTTCTCCCGGGTGTTGCTCAAGGGGATTGATGGCCCCCTCAACGAGATCCAACGGCAGGACATTACCTTTATCCACGACGCGGGCCAGCACCTGCTGGGCCTCATCAACGACATCCTGGACATCGCCGCCATCGAGGCGGGCAAGATGGAACTGACGATCCGGGAGGTGAACCTGCGTGCGCTGTTGCAGAGCGTGATGGCGACGGCCAGCGCTCTGGTGCGCGGTCGCCCCATCGAACTCCAGTACGACGTCGCCCCCGACCTGCCCGTCGTCCACGCCGATCCCCAACGGCTGCGTCAGGTGATCCTCAAGCTCCTCTCCAACGCAGCCCAGTTCACCGAAGAGGGAAGCATCACTCTGCGGGCCTGGAGTGAGGACGAGCAGGTCTTCATCAGCGTCAGCGACACGGGCATCGGCATTCCTGAGGCCGATCGGGATCGGATCTTCGAGCAGTTTCAGCGCCTGGATGGGAAGGGATCCCCCCACCTGGGGGGGGTTGGGCTGGGCTTGGCCCTGAGCAAGGAGTTCGTAGAGATGCACGGCGGCCAGATCTGGGTGGAGAGCGGCGTGGGCCGGGGTTCTACCTTCACCTTCAGCCTTCCCGTCCGCCCCATCCGATCGGGGGACCAGACCGTGACGGACGGGGTCCAGAGAGACGGGGTGTCCCTATGACCACCGTGATCGCGGTAGCCAACCACAAGGGCGGGGTTGCCAAGACCACCACCTGCCTCTCGTTGGGGGGAGGGTTGGTGGAGCAGGGACAACAGGTGCTGCTGGTGGACTTGGATCCTCAAGCCCACCTGACCGCCTCCTTGGGTATCAAGCCGGAGGGACTGCGCCGTAATGTGGGCGATGTTCTGTTGGGGCAGCGCTCCCTCGTGGCCGTCAGCCGGGAGACCTCTGTCCGAGGGCTGGATCTGGCCCCGGCTAACCAAGAACTCTTCGTCCTCGACAAGGTCCTGTACGGACGCCGAGGGTACGAATATCGGCTGCGCGAGGACCTGGACCGGATGTCCGAGCACCTTTACGACGTGATCCTGATAGACTGTCCACCGACCTTTGGGACGTTGACCCTCAATGCCCTCACGGCCGCCGATCTGCTCATCGTTCCGGTCCAGTGCGAGTACTACGCCGTCCGCTCGCTCCATCAGGTGCTGGAAATGGTCACCCTGGTGCGGCGCAAGACCAACCCCCGGCTTGGCTACCGGCTGCTGGTGACGCTCTTCGACGTGCGCAACAAGGTCCACCGGCTGCTCCTGGAGCAACTGCGGGCCCGGTTTTCGGAGACGCTCTTCCAAACCGTCATCCAGGTGGACACGAAGCTGCGGGAGAGCCCGGCCTTTGCCTTGCCGGTCACCCACTACGCCCCCCGTACTCGGGCTGCGCATCAGTACCGGGCTCTGGCTCAGGAGACGATGGAGGTGGTGGCCCCTCGGACCTCCAGCGTCCCGACCGTAGCGCAGCCTGCCCAGCCAGAGCCGTCGTCGGTGCGTGAGCCGGTCATCGTGGGAGGCGGGATCGAACCGTAAGATAGGGGCGCGGGATACGAGCGTGCGACGAGAGGCGCGAGCTTAGGAGTGAAGAGGCAATGCCTGACGATCGGTTAAAGCGTTCCTTGGAAGAGCTCTTCTCCGATCTAACCCCACCGGCCCCGGAGGGGGAGCCCGAGGCGGCCATCCCCCCATCTCTGCCTCCTGAGGAACCGCCCTCGAGGCCGGAGGTTGCCCTCCCACCGACTCCGCCGCCGGAGCCTATATCCGTTGCCCCCATCGAGGAGCCTTCCCC
>WFUY01000213.1 GCA_015484715.1 Thermoflexales bacterium
CCTGGACGGGCTCGCGCCGAGTACACCCTGGCTATCGGCCTGGCGCAGACCGATCCCCCGACGGGATGGGTAGCCGAGCTGGCCCGCCGGAGGCAGGAGGCCCTCACTCAACCGAAAGAAGGCGAAGGGAAAGTCCAATGACAGGATTTACGCGGTTAGCAACTGAGCGGTAGCTACTCTGCCCTGCACGGGAGCGGAGGCAGGCATTCCGCCGGTAATCGGTTCCCGCTGCAAGCGATCCTTGCCCTCACCGACCTTACCTAAGGTTTCTTTCGGGTGCCGGCGCAACCGCTGCAGTACGACGAAGGGGATCATTGCGAAGGCGCCGTGGGGGATCAAGGCTTGATCAACCCGACACCGGCACACCGCCAGGCCGCTGAACGGCTTGACATCGCGGAAGAGGATCTCGATGGACCAACGGCTTCGTTTGCGCAGTCAAGTAGGGAGCGGCCACTAGTGCCGCCCTCTACTTAGGCAGATAGGCCACAATGGGTGAAGGATGTGAATAGGAGGAACAAATGCAAATCAGGAATACAGCTTACCGATGGTTGCTCATCGCGAGCAGTGTGCTCCTGTTGCTCCCGATGATGCCAAGTCGCCTAACGGTGGCTTCAACGGATCTCGCCTTCCAAACCCTCCGTTCCCTGGACATTCTATCACCAACACAGAGTGATCCGGATTACGCCGGTCCCCATCACAGTCCCCAGAAGATCGTTATCCGTGTGACCAAGCCCGCTGACGGCTTGCAACGGAGTGATTTTACCGTCGAGGTCGGTGGAGAACCCGCCTATGTCGTCGTCGTCTGGGAGGGGAGTGATGAATACGCCCTTGAGGTCATTCCCCCCGATACACTGGGCGCCAACGGGTTATATGACTTGATGGTCAGTGCTGCCGGTGAGAGTGACACAGAAGTCCAGGCGGTCAAATACGCCCCTGCCCAGAACGTGGATGTCGTCGTCGTCCTGGACCGGTCAGGAAGCATGTCCGGAAGCACAAACATCCCCGGCGTCAACAAACTGGAGGCTGCCAAGAAAGCAGCCATCCTCTTTGTGAACTTGATGGTGGATGGTGATAAGCTGGGGCTGGTCAGCTTCTCGACCATTGCTAAGCTGGAGTATGCCCTCACAACGGTCACAGCAGCCGTGCGCCAGGCCATTGTAGCGGCCATCACGCCCCTCTACCCCAGCGGCACGACAACCATTGGGGGCGGGCTTGAGGTCGCCCAAGACCAACTGGAGCAGTATGGCGCTGCCGACGAGCCTTGGGCTATCGTCCTGCTCTCCGACGGCCGGCACAATACGCCTCCCGATTGGTGGGATGTCCTGCCCCGTATTGAGCAGAGCAAGACCGCCGTACACACCATTGGATTGGGGACCGATGCGGATGAAGCAACAATGCTGGAGATCGCTTCACGGACCGGAGGAACCTATAGCTATGCCCCCGATGCCAGTCAACTCCAGCGCATCTACAACACCATTGCCGGGACCGTGCGCAATCAGCAGACACTGATCTCGCTGTCCGGCAACATCTCCCCCGGCGGAAACGTCACGAAAACCGTCATCGTGGATTCAACGGTGACCGAAGCGGTCTTCTCCGTGGGGTGGAACAAGGCGAGCACCCACATCCAGATGACCTTGATACGTCCCGATGGGAGCCTTCTGGACCCAACAGTAGCAGCCAGCGATCCCACCGTCCGATATGTCTCCGGTGCCACCTTTGCCTACTATCACGTGGAGCGTCCCCTGGTGGGAGAGTGGATCGTCCAGCTCAGCAGTAGCTCGACCACGCGGGCCGTTGGCGTGGCGGGGACAGACCAGGCCGATATAGATACTTACTCCCTGGTTGTGAGCGGCCAGACAAACCTGACGCTACGTCTCTACGCCGATGAGAGGACCTATCCCATCGCCGGGATCATTCGCCTCAGCGCCACGTTGGCCGATACGGAACCGATCACCACGGCCCGCGTTGTGGGTGTTGGTACCGGACCGACGGGACACACTTACACTTTTAACCTCTATGACGATGGGGCGCACCAGGATGGGGCCGCAGCCGATGGCGTCTATGCTGGTGCGTATCCCAAGACCTACGTCGAGGGCACCCACACCTTCGTAGTTCGGGCAGAGGGCAAGGCAACCAGCGGTGAAGCCTTCGTCCGTCAGGCCGAGATGGCTTTTAACGTCACAGGCACACCATCGTCCGACACCACGGTCAACGTCACGTTGCAGGAAGCGTGGAACTTGATTTCCTTCGATGTAATGCCTCACGATACCGACGTAGCCACCGTGATGAACGCGATTGCCAACAATTACACGGCCGTGCTGGGCTTCGATGGCGAGGGATACAGTTACTACCCCCAACTTCCCGATACCATCAACACCCTTCAGGAGATGGATCCCTACCATGGCTACTGGATTCGGAGCACTGCCGTTGTGACGCTGCCTGTCGTTGGCCCTGAGGTGCCTGATAACACTCCCATCAGCCTACGCCCCGGATGGAACTTGGTGAGTTACCTACCCAATGCCTCAATGACCATCACCGATGCCCTCCGCTCGATAGAGGGTCTGTACACAGCCGTTTTAGGCTATGATCAGGGTGCAATGTCCTCCTACCCGGATCTGCCCGGCTATATGAACACCCTCCACACGATGGAGCGCTTCCGGGGCTATTGGATTCATATGACTGCACCAGCTACCTTGATCTATCCCAGCGGTAACAACGCTGGGGTGATAGCTACTGCCTCCCTCCCCCCGAACGCGCCTCAATCGGCGGCTGGTATCAATCCAACAAACCAGTGGGTCAACTTCTACGGCTTTGAGGTCCTAGTGGATGGAAAGCCGGCCCCAATCGGGACGACGATCTCCGTCTATGATCCCGATGGTGTGAAGATCGGAGAGATGCAGATCCGCCGTGCAGGCACTTACGGCGTGCTCTCGGCCTACGCTGACGACCCGCTCACGCCGGAGGATGAGGGAGCTCTTCCGGGTGATCGGCTGACCTTCTATATCAACGGCCAGCCCGCCCTGGCGGTCGGTCCTGACCAGCCTATATGGACAGCCCCTGGAGAACGTCATCAAGTCAACCTATGGATTGGGGCAGCGCCTTTCCGGGTCTACATCCCCCTGATCCTGCGAACTCCGTAAGGAGCTGGCTCGGAACGGGCAAAAGCGTGCTCTCAATCCTCAAGAAAGGGAGTCCGCTCTCTTTCAAAAGCAATATCGTGTAATCACAAAGGTGCATCGAAGAATGGGAGAGAATCTACCGTAAGGAGGGAGTATGACACACTGGAAGATAGGGAACGGGCTTATGCACACCGGCATCCGCATCATCACGGTGCTGGTCGTGCTCGCTGTTGGTAGCCTGTCTCCTGCCTGGGCCCGATCTGGAGCCCAGGTCAGTCCCACTACAGAGTGGGTCAACTTCTACGGAGTGAACACCACCTGGAACGGGGAGCTTGTTCCGGCAGGAACAGTAATTGCCGCCTACGATCCTCAAGGGACGTTGTGTGGTCAGTTTGTCGTCCACACGCCGGGCCGCTACGGCTTGTTGGCCTGCTACCGGGATGATCCCAATACACCCGAAGACGAAGGCGCCGAACCTGGCGATAGCATCACGTTCACGATGAATGGTCAGGCTGCGGTCCAGCTTGGTCCGGACAGCGCTCGCTGGACCAGCAATGGCGACCTGATGCAGGTGGAGTTGAGCGCTGGAGGAGCGGCTAGTGCTCCGTCGGGTACAATCCGAGGCACGGTCTTTCTCGATGCCGATGGGGATGGCATTTATGACGCCGGAGAGGCACCCATTGCTGGCGTTACAGTCACCGCGATCTCTAATGGCGGCTTTGAAATCCCCCTGAGATCTGGAGAAGATGGTACTTTCGGTTTTGTCGGAATACACTCGGCCCACTGGACACTGCGGGTAACCGTGCCCGAGGGCTATGCTGCCAGCGGCCCAACCCTCTACACAGACATCTGGCTCGGTGCAGGGAACTGGCAGGTCCTGGACAAGAACTTCGGTCTGGTCAGCACAGCCCCCCTCCTGCTCCCCGTCGCCGGCAGTGAATCGCAGGGGCTCGTCATCGCCCTGGGGCTCCTCATCGGCGGTGGTCTGCTGGTCGGAGGGAACTTGTCCTTGAAGCGGAGGAGGCAACGGCAGGGATAGACCTCGGCACAACCGACAGCGCACCTGAATGGCTGGACCTGGCAGGTCTGGACGGGGCTGCGCCTCTTGCCCAAGGCAACCAGATCACCTATGTCAGAGAAGCAGCCGCCGCAAAGACCTACCAGGTCCTTTTTCATTTGAGCGTGATCAAAAGTTGTTGAATCGCTGAACGACCGGCGGGTTGGGTGGGTGAGGGGCATCGGCGTCTGGA
>WFUY01000214.1 GCA_015484715.1 Thermoflexales bacterium
CCGTCGGGTTCCCTGACCGTACAGGTCCACAAGCCCGACGGCACCACGGACACCCTGGGGCCGGCCTCCATCCGCCAGTCGTCGGTGCGCACGCCCACCACCCCCGGCGGCGCTCCCCTCGACTTCGGCACCGGCCAGGTCTCCGACCTCTACCACCTGACGACGATGGATGACGCCTTCGCCTACACCTTCGACCAGTACGGCCTCCACACCATCACCCTGGAGGGGGAGGTGTACGATGTGTACGGCAACGCCTATCCCATCCGGGGCACCTACGAGGTGATGGTGGCCCAGGTGCTGGACTTGGACCCCGGCCAACTGCCCACCACGCCCTACGTCCAGGGGGACGCCTTTATGCCCGGCCTGCACCTCTTCCCGCCCGTTCCCGCCGAGGTCACCGTCCGGCTGGTGCAGATGCCCAACTCCGACCCGGCCCAGGCCATCACCACCACCATCACCGGGCAGGCCAACCGCTTCGGCTACTTCCAGCCCCCGGCGGGAACCGAGGTCCGCCTCCAGGCCCCCGGCGAGTTCCGGGTGGACCTGACCGCCGTCTACACCGCCCCCGACGGCACCCTCTGGGCGGGCACGATGACCTGGGGCAACGTGGTCGAAGGCCCCTCCCCGAGGATCACGGCCCACGGGCGGCGGGGGATGGACTACAAGAACAGCCCCATCAACGACATGCCGCCCTGGTTCCGGGTCTTCGACCTCCCGGCGGACAAGGTGGGCATCGAGGTCTACTACCCCTACTTCAGCGGCGACGTTCACTGGGGGAACGAGGACCGCCAGCCGGGCGACTCCATCCATCCCGTCGTCACCATCGAGGACCTGACCGCCGAGAAGAGCTTCTACAACCTCCTGCGTGAGCACTTCCCCCGCGCCAAGACCTGCTACCGCCGTCCTCCCGAGACGTGCAGCGCTGCGGGGCTGGAGGAGCGGATCGCCATCGGCGAAGCGCCCCTCTTCATCACGACCAGGAGCGGCACCGATCCGACGGTCGCCCCCGACGAGATTGACCTGTGGGGCTACTGGTACGGGAGTTCGGAGCGGCCCGACGTGCGGGTGCGGGAGGTCCTCTCCGAAGATGCTATCGGCACCGCCTACTGGCGCTTCGGCGACACCTACGGCTACCAGATCGGCGAGCCGGCCGACGGCGACCAGCCCGGCGACCTCAAGTGGGAGTTCGGTGGGGCGGTCTTCCGCCTCATCTCGGAGACCAACCCCATCCGCGAGTACGCCATCTACAGTTCGCTGTGGGTGCTGTTGCCCCACGGCTGCGACGCCTTCGGCTGTGCCCGGGTGACGCCTCCCTTCCAGGATGCCACCGGGGCCAGCATCAACGGTGGGCCGATCATGACCATCACCGTCAGAGGAGAGGCGCGGGAGGTTGATATGCTCTTCCTGCCCAAGGGGGTGCGCCCCGGCGACGTGCTGGAGGTGGGTGACGTGGTCGCCTTCTCCGGCCACGTCGGCCCCCCGCTGGACAGCCGCGTCAGCGTCACCATCACCTCCCCCAGCGGCGTTCGGCACGCCCGCACCTGGCATGCCAACAAGATCGGCTGGCTCTACGATCCCACCTTCGACTTCGTCGCCGACGAGCCCGGCCGCTGGACGGTGGAGGTCGCCGTGGTCCACGACCGCCCCTACGTGGGGAACGGGGTGACGCCCCAGAGCCACAACACCGGCACGGTGCTGGGCACCGAGGGGGCCTATGAGTTCTACGTCGTCGAGCCGGACGCCCCCCGCCTCCTCGTCTACGCCCCACCTCCCGGCTTCCTCGTCTGGTCGTCCGGGGGCATCGAGCCGGTCCACATCCGGGGGGCGGCTCCGGCCGGGACGACGGCCATCCGCTACACCGTGCACGACAAGGGGGTGGTGATGGGGCAGGGAGAGGTGCGCCCGGACGCCGGCGGTCTCTTCACCGTCACCTACGACGCCGAGGCCCTCCACGCCGACTTCCCCATGCTCAGCCTGACGGCCCACGAGGGGCAGTGGGAGGGGCTGGCCGACGAGGTGGCCATCAACCTGCTGGCGGAGGGGGACAACCTACGGGCCAACACGGTGACGCTCATCGGCGAGGAGGTCTTCATCGGCGGCCAGGTGCGCCGGGTCTACCTGCCGCTGGTGCTGAGGCGGTGAGGAAAAGAGGTCGAGATGCCTAGGTGTGCGGTTTGCCTGGCGATGGCGAGCCTGCTGGTGGGGGCGATGCTCTGGCTCCTCTCGGGCCAACCGGCGGCGGTGCAGGGGGACGCCACCGTCAGCGGCGTGGTCGTGGACGCCGACGGCCCCGTCGCCGGGGCCACGGTGCGGGTGCGGGCCACCGACAACGTGACCTGGACCGCCGCCGATGGTCGGTTCACCCTGGGATCGCTGACCGAGGGGCAGGAGGTCGAGGTGGCGGCCTGGGCCGAGGGCTACTACGTCGCCAGCACCCCTGTCACCCCCACCGTCGGCGGCATCACCCTCACCCTGCGGCCCTACCATACGACGGACCACCCCGACTACTCGTGGGTCTCTCCCATCAGCGGCACTTCCGAGGGGGCCTGCGGCAACTGCCATCCGATGATCGTCTCCCAGTGGATCACCAACGCCCACGGCGGGGCCATCGCCAACCTGCGCTTCTTCAGCCTCTACAACGGCACCGACCTCAGCGGGACGCTCCGGGTCGGCCCCGGCTATCGGAACGACTTCCCCGACACGGCGGGCAACTGTGCCAACTGCCACGCGCCGGGAGCCGGAGCGGATGGTTACCTGACCACGGAGATGAACGGCGTGCGGGGGGTGATCACCGCCGGCATCCACTGCGACTACTGCCACAAGGTGGGCGGCGTCTACCTGAACCCGGCGACCGGGTCGGTCTACCCCAACGTGCCGGGGGTGCGGAGCCAGCGCCTGCTCCGGCCTCCTCCGGGGGACAACATCTTCTTCGGCCCCTACGACGACATCCACGACCCGGACACCTACCTGCCGGCCATCACCCAGAGCCGGTTCTGCGCCCCCTGTCACCAGTTCAGCTTCTGGGGCACGCCCATCTACGGCTCCTACGAGGAGTGGCTGGAGAGCCCCTACGCCGAGGCCGGCATCCCCTGTCAGACCTGCCACATGCCCCCCACCGGCGATGCGTACTTCGCGCTGCCGGAGAAGGGGGGGCTGGCCCACCCGCCGGAGCGGATTCCCTCCCACCGCCAGTTGGGCGCGTCCGACGAAGGGCTGCTCCGGGAGAGCGTGACGATGACGGTGACGGCCCGGCAGGCGGTGGACCGCGTCGTGGTCACGGTGACCCTCACCAACACCGGGGCGGGGCACCACGTGCCCACCGACTTCCCCGGCCGGCACCTGATCCTGACCGTCGTCGCGGTGGAGGGGCGGGGAACCCCCCTGGCCCAGGTGGAGGGGCCGGTTGTGCCGGATTGGGGCGGTGCTCAAGCGGGACGGCCGGGCAAGGTCTTCGCCAAGGTGCTCCAGGATGCCCGGAGCGGGGAAGCGCCGGTGGTGAGCTACTGGAAGCAGAGCTTCATCCTCGAGGACAACCGGATCCCGGCCCTGGGCAGCGACACCTCGGCCTACACCTTCGCCCTGCCTCGGGGGCCGGGAGCCCCGGCGGTCGTGACGGTGACGGCGCGGTTGCGCTTTCGCCGCGCCTTCCAGACGGTGATGGACGCCAAGGGGTGGGATCTGCCGGACATCGTGATGGAAGAGGCCCAGGTCACGCTCCCCCGCCGGCCCTGGTGGACGCTCTTCCTGCCGCTGGTGGGGAGGTGAGAAACCAAAGGGGAGTACCTGGGCGTGCTGCGGGGGCCGACCGCCGGCGAGCCGGACTTCGCCGCCCGGGCCCGCGCCGAGCTCGAAGGGGCTTTGCTAAAGCTGATAAGGGGGGTACAATTGAAACTATGAGGTAGGATCAGGGAACAGCGTAACGAATGGCTCTCTCCACCTGCTCCCGGCTGTACTGGGGATATTGTTCCAGGAACTGCTCGAGGGTATAGCCATGCTCAAGGAACTGGAACACCCAGTCAATGGGCATACGGGTGCCGGTGATGCATGGTTGTCCGCCCATAATGCGTGGGTCGCTGGTGACAGGTGGTAGAAGGCGGATTTCCAATTCGATCACCTGGTTGTTCACCAACCCTTCCATTTCCTCTTTGTCCAGAGGCTCGAATACACCGTCTCGGTAGATCGCCCGAATCGCGGGAGCCATCTCTCACCTCCTGTCTTGATCGGATCTCATTATACACTGCCACCGCGAAAAGACCAAGGGGTCCTGATGGCGGTGATTACCCATAAGTGAGCGAGAGAGTGGTCCGTAGCAGGCCGTCCACGAATTTCTCACAAATGCACGAATGAGGCGGTCCTTAATTCGTGTATTCGTGCTCCATTCGTGGACGCTAGTCTCCCTATCTCCAAAGATATGGGTAATCACCGCGTCTTGATGGGAGGCCAGATGGGCGGTTCCTTTCCCTAGGAGGTTGAGATGAAGCGCTTGATCCCGGTTTTCCTCGTCCTGTTTCTCGTCACGCTGGCTTGCAGCCGGTCCGGCAGTGCAGCGCCTCCCACCCCACCATCCCACGGCGGTGGCGACGGTGAAAGCCACCCCGAGCCGAGCCCGGACCGTGACCGGCAGCAGGGCACCACCTACTACGTCCGCCCCGACGGGGGCGACACGACCCAGTGTACCGGCCTGGCCGATGCACCCTATCCGGGCAGCGGGACCAACCAGCCCTGCGCCTGGGACCACCCCTTCCGGGCGCTGCCGCCGGATGGGGCGCCCCGCATCGCCGGGGGCGACACGC
>WFUY01000215.1 GCA_015484715.1 Thermoflexales bacterium
ACCCTGGCCGAGGCCGATCCCGCCACCTTAGAAGCCATCGCCCGGCTGCTGAGCAACCGCCCCCTGGGGCCGCAGGTGCTCAAAGCGGTCTCCCGTCTGGATTTGAACCTGCTCTCCGCCGTCACCCGCCTGGACCCTGAGGAGGTGGAGTTGCTGATGGCGCTGCGCAAGGAGCTCTCATAGGAAGGAAAGGGAGGGAAAGGTGAACGCGATCATCCGCGCTCTGAGGAAAGAAGAGTGGTCCCCCATCTGGTCGGGGGCCGGCCTGGGGATCGTCGCCGTCCTCATCGTCGCCCTCAGCCACCAGGCCATCGGAGCCTCCGGCTCCTTCGAGAACATCGGCGGGCTCATCCTGAAGGCCATCGCACCCGACCTGGTGGAGAAGAACCTCTACTTCAAGTTCGTCATGCCGCCGGGCATCACCTGGCAGGTGATCCTGCTGGTCGGTGCCTTCTTCGGGGCCTTCGCCGCCTCTAAGCTCTCCGGCACCTTCAAACTAGACCCGGTGCCTGACCCCCAGTGGAAGCGGGTCTTCGGGCCCAGCCGCTGGAAGCGCTGGGTGGCCGCCTTCGTCGGCGGCATCATCCTGGAGTACGGCGCAGGCATCGCCGGCGGCTGCACCAGCGGGCTGGCCATCGCCGGGGGGATCGCCCTGGCCCCCGCCGCCTTCATCTTCATCGCCGGTATGTTCGTCTCCGGCATCGTGACCGCGATGATCCTCTACGGCAGCAAGTTCTAGGGGGAATACGATGCTCGACTACCTGCTCGCGCTGATCTTCGGCTTCTGCTTCGGCTGGCTGCTGCAGAAAGCCGGCCTGACCAAGTACTCTAAGATCGTCAACGTCTTCCGCTTCACGGACCTGGCCGTGCTCAAGTTCATGATGTCCGCCCTGGTCGTGGGGATGATCGGCCTCTACGGCCTGCAAGCCCTGGGCGTGATCACACTGATGAAAATCACCCCCACCTACGTCGTCGGCAACCTGGTGGGCGGGCTGATCTTCGGCGTGGGCATGGCCCTGGCGGGCTTCTGACCGGGAACCTGCGTCGCCGGTGGCGGCCAAGGCAACCTGGACTACCTGATCCCCGGGATGTTGGGCTTCCTGGTCGGGGCCATCCTCTACGGCCTGACCTACCCGCAGGTCTTCCCCAAGATCTCGGCTCTGGCCAACCTGGGTAGCGTCGTCCTGGCAGACCTGATCCACGCCAACCCCTGGTTGCTGATCATCCTGTTCACGGAGATCACGCTGATCCTCTTCTACGTCCTCGGCAAGACGGGCGACCCCAGGGCGAAGGCCGACCAGGTGGGGAGCACAGGACAGAAAGCGTAAAACGCCAAAGGGGAAACGCGAGATGAGCAAGAAAGGACGTGAAGCATCCGAACCATCGGTGTTGGACCGCCCTATCAGCCGGCGGACCTTCCTGGGGGTGAGCGCCGGGACCCTGGCCGCCCTGGGGCTGGGGCTGCGGCTCCCCCGCCTCTCCTTGGAGCCGTCCCTCTCGCCGGACGGTGGACTGAAACCGCTCCCTCCCGTCGTCTTCGACCGCGAGGTCTACTCTTTGTGCGAGCAGTGCGTCTGGCGCTGCGGCCTGGTCGCCAAGGTCAAGGACGGGAAGGTCTACAAGCTGGACGGCAACCCCCATCACCCCCACTCCAACGGGATGCTCTGCCCCCGAGGGCAGGCGGGGGTGGCCACCCTCTACGACCCCGACCGCTTGCTCTACCCGATGATCCGGGCCGGCGAGCGGGGCAGCGGCAAGTGGCAGCGCGTCTCCTGGGAGCAAGCCCTGGACTACGTGGCGGAGCGAATGCTGGAGATCAAGGAAAAGTACGGCCCCGAGGCGATGACCTTCAGCACCACCCACAACTTGCTCCAGCCCGTTTTCGAGAACTTGCTGAAAGCCTACGGCTCGCCCAACTACGGGACCCAGCGCTCCCTCTGCTTCAACGCGATGATCGTCGCCAACCTGCTCACCTACGGGGTGCAGGAGCCGGGCCGCGACTACAGCGCTGCCCAGTACATCATCTACACGGGCCGCAACCTGCTGGAGGCCATCTCCAACTCGGAGAGCCAGGCGCTGGTGGCGGCCATCGCCCGGGGGGCCAAGGTCGTTGTGCTGGACCCCCGCTTCACCAAGACGGCAGCCAAGGCCACGGAATGGCTGCCCATCAAGCCGGGGACCGACCTGGCCTTCCACCTGGCGCTGATCCACGAGATCATCTACAACGACCTCTACGACCACGACTTCGTGGAAGCCTACACCGTGGGCTTCGACGAGCTCAAGGAGGCGGTGCGCGACTACACGCCGGAGTGGGCCGCCACCAAGACGGAGATCCCGGCCTCGACCATCCGGCGGATCGCCCACGAGTTCGCCCTGGCGGCCCCGCACGCCTTCGCCCACC
>WFUY01000216.1 GCA_015484715.1 Thermoflexales bacterium
GCCCTACACCGACCTCTTTTGCCCCGATTACCACGATGGGGTGGCCGACCTGCTCGCCAAAACCGGCGGCGAGGGCTCCCGCCCCTACGAGGTCGAGATCCTCACCAAGGACGGGGAGCGGGTGCCGGTGGAGATCCGCCTGGCTCCCCTCTACCGGGATGGACAAGTGATCGGAGCCCAGGTCATCGCCCGGGACATCCGAGAACGGAAGCAGTTGGAGCAGATGCGGGAAGACTTCATTGCCAGCGTCTCCCATGATCTGCGCACGCCGCTGGCCTCTATCACCGGCTTCACCGAGGTGCTGCTCTCCGAGGCTCCGGGACCCTTGACCGAGGTGCAGCAGGAGTTCCTGGACATCATCGCTGAGAGCGGTGAGCGACTGCTCAAACTGGTCAACCAGATCCTGGATGTCTCCAAGCTGGACAGCGGACGCTTCGAACTCCACCCGGCTCCCGTGGACCTGCGGCTGATGGTGAAGAGCCTGGTAGATCAGATCCGCCCCTTGGCGACGAAGAAGCAGATCGCCCTGGAGGTGGAGATCGCTTCGGACCTGCCCGTCATCACGGCGGACCCGGACCGGATGGAACGGGTGCTGGCGAACCTGCTCAGCAACGCCGTCAAATTCACGCCTGAGGGGGGCTCGGTGAGGGTGCGCCTGATGCGCAACGGGGAGGCGATCCGCTGTGAGGTTTCGGACACCGGTATCGGCATCCCTTCCGAGGACCTCCCCCATCTCTTTGAGCGCTTCCGTCGCGCCAGCAATGCCCAGAAGAGACGGGTCAAGGGGGCCGGCCTGGGGCTCTACATCAGCAAGGCCATCGTCGAGGCTCACGGGGGGGAGATCGGCGTGGAAAGCCGGCTGGGGGAGGGAACGACCTTCTGGTTCACCCTGCCCATCGGCGGGGATGGGGAAAACCGCTAGGGTGAAAGCTGCCCGATAGCGACTGGGGGTGATGGTTTTCCGGCGAAGCGGTGTATAATCCCATGCAAGGGATCCCTGCGCACCGATAGCCATTCGGATTGGACCTGTGGACGAAACGGACCTGATTGCGCGTGCTGTCCAGGGGGACGAGGAGGCCCTGGCGGCTCTCTACAACCGTCACGCCCCAGCCCTCTACCGGCTGGCCTACGGCCTCTTGGGAGATGCGGAGGATGCCGAGGAGGTGGTCCAGGACGCCCTCGCCTACGCCCTGCGCCGGCTGGACCACTACGATCCCACTCGATCCGCCTTCACGACCTGGCTGCACACCATCACCGTCAGTCGCTGTCGGAACAAGCGCCGTCGCTGCTGGTTGCCCAGCCTGCGGCTCGCCGACTGGCTGGAGAGGGGCCGAGACCTGCCTGACCCCGATGCCGACCTGGAGGCCGTGGTAGTGGCCGACGAGGAGGCCCGCCAAGTCTGGGAAGCGGTGCAGCAACTCAGCCCCGTCGTGCGGGAAGTGGTCGTCCTCCGCTACTGGGGCGGTCACACCATCCCGGAGATCGCCCGCATCGTCGGCTGCCCGCCGGCCACCGCCCAATCCCGGCTGCGGCTGGCTCACGAGCAACTGCGCCGCCACCTGCACCCCCTTTCGACCTCTTGGAGCCCAGCGGAGGAGGCGGGATGAAGAAGCACCTCACGGCCCAGCAACTCAGTGACCTGGCGGAGGGATTGGTCTCCCCTGATCACCGGGTCACCCTGGAGGCCCACCTGGCTTCCTGCTCCCACTGTCGGGAGGCCCTGGCCGCCCACCAGGCCCTAGTCGAGCAGCTGCGCCGGGGGCTTCCCGCCTATCTGGAGCGGACTCCCTTGCCTCCCACCCTGCGCTGGGACACGGTGCGCCATCAGCTCCTGAAAGCTGCCTCCCCCAGGTTCGAACTTCAGAGGAGGATCGTGATGTGGAGACGAATGCGCGCGGCTGTCGGTAGCCTCGTTGCCTTAACCTTGTTGCTGGGGATGATCCTCGTCCTGAGCGCCATCTTCCGCCCGATGAGCACCACCCTCGCACCCGGCGAGGAGGGCGCCCCTCCAGGAGCGGTGCTCGAAATGAGCGGCGTCCTGCCCTCTAGTGCGGGGCTCTTCGGTCCTCGATCCGTCACCTTCACAGTGCGGGCTGCACTGCCGACGGTGCCCGAGAGCGTCCCCCTCTACCGGATGGAGCCCGTCCTGCGGGAGATCACCCCCGACGTACTCCGCCTCTGGGCCGGTCGCCTGGGGATGGGACCGGTGCAGATCTACCGGGGCGATCTCCCAATGGCCGGGCCCAACAGCCTCACCGGCTTCGACGAAAGGTGGAGATCCCTCACCCTGGGCGCTGAGGGGACCTTGGTCTTCCAGCGACGCGGTTTCCGGTCGAGTGAGATGACGGGGCTGGCGACTCCTCCCCAGGAAGGGGTAGAAGAGTCCGAAGCCAGGAGGGTGGCGACCGCCTTCATCACGCCGTTGATCCCCTACTTGGTCACCGTGGAGGGGACGGACTCTCCCCCGTCCGTGGGCTTCTCCCTCACCCCGCGGGAGGATCTCTCTCCCGCCGACACAGGCGTGTGGGCCTATCAGGTCGAGATCACCTTGGATGGCGTCCCCTTCGCCTCTGAAGCCCCCGGAAACATCGTGCTGGTGGGGGCGGATGGCGAGGTGATCACCGCCTTCCTCACCCCGGTTCGCCTCACCCCGGCCGGCAAGCAGGTCGCCCTGCGGCCCATCGAGGAGACGCTGCAGGCTTTCCTGCAGGGCGATGCCTCACTGCTGGATGGCAGTAGTTGGCGCGAGAAGCTTCCCTCCGACGCCATGCCTCGTTTCTTCCAACGCCCCCTCTCCTTCCAAGAGGGAGAGAGGGTCGCCGTGAGCGGATGGGTCCAGCGGCTCTCAGGGGTGGAGGGTGCGCCAGACCTGGTGTTGCTCCACACTGTCACCAATGGGGGGACTTTCGTCCTGGAGGGAGGGGATCCAGCGCTTTCGTCGGAGAGCGGTCCGGTCCGGGTGGAGGGGACGGTGAGCCGTACCGACGTCCCTGACGTGTGGCGACTCCGGGTGGAGCGGGTGATGCCGATGGCACCCGAGGAGAAGGGCAGTTGGGATGGGGTGGTGGAGCGGCGGGAAGACGGCCTCTGGTTGAAGACCCTGGAGGGACAGCAGTTCCGCCTGCCCGATCCACCGGAAGGGCTGCCCGATGGTGCCCGGGTGTCGGTGATGGGGATGCCGGCCCTGGATGACCCCCAGCGTCTGGAGTGGAGCCTCATTGTCCTCCTGCCCGAGGCGGAACTTCCGCCAAGGCGGGCGGTGCAGGTGGAAGCGCCCCCTCCCCCGCTTCCGCCGTCCC
>WFUY01000217.1 GCA_015484715.1 Thermoflexales bacterium
CTCGACCGGTGACCTGCGGGAGGGTAGGCTACTACAGTCGCTTGCGGAAGAGCAGCACGCTCAGGACGAACCCTCCCGCGCCCATAGCGACCAAGGCCAGGGCGGGGAAGAGCAGTCCCTCCAACCCGACCCCCTTGAGGAAGAGGGAGCGGTTGATGGCGATGAAATGGGTGGTAGGCAGGGCGTAGGCAATCAGCCGCGAGGCCAGCGAGCGGGTGCTGAGCGGCTGGATGAGGCCCGTCAGGAAGAAGCTGGGGACGAAGAAGGCCATCAGGACGACGAACATCGCCGTCTGCTGGCTGGCGACGAAGTTGGCAACCAGCAGGCTCAGCCCCATGCTGGCCACCAGGTAGACGGCGGCGAGGAGCAGGAAGAGCCGGAAGTCACCCCGGAAGGGGACCCGGAACCAGAGGGTGGCCACCAGCCAGGCGAGCACCGCGCCAACCAGGCCGCTGATGAGGTAGGCAACCACTTTTCCGGCCAGATACTCCATCCCTCGCAGCGGGGTGGCGATCAGCCCCTCGAAGGTGCCCGTCTCTTTCTCCCGGGTGAGGGCCAGGGCCAGGGCCAGGGCAGGCAGCACCAGGACGATGGCTGCCAGCCCAGGTACCATGCTGATCAGTGCCTTCGAGGCGGGGTTATACCAGAGCCGGCTTTCCACTTGGAGAGGGGTTAGGTGCAGGCCCTGCGTGCCCATCTTTGCGGTGAAGGCTTGGGTGCGGGCGCTCAAGCTGCTCAGCGTCTGGCCGGCGGCGATAGGGTCCATCCCTTCGATGAGGAGTTGGACCGGGGCATCCTCCCCCCGGCGGAGCCGTTGGTCGAAGCCGTGGGGGATCACCAGCACGCCGTCCACGAGGCCGGCCAGCAGCAGCGATTCCGCCTCCTCGTACCTCTGGGGCTGCTCCGCCAGGCGGATCTCCCCATCGCTGATCAGGAAGGCCAGGTAACGCCGGGAGAGGGGGCTGTGGTCCAGGTCTACGGCGGCCAGGACGATCTGCTCCACGTCGAGGGAGAAGACGTAGGAGAGAACGAAGAGGAGGAAAGCCGGCGAGAGGGTGACCAGGAAGAGGGTGCGCAGGTCCCGACGGATGTGGTGGAACTCTTTGCGGACGATGGCTAGGGTGCGGTGTAGGGACATTGGACGGGTTGCAGATTGCAGATTGCAAGTTGCAATTCGCAGTTCACGGAGTGCGGGTTACCGGAGGGCTTGTTGGATGGCCGGGGTCAGCCGGACCAGGACGTCGTGCAGCCGTTCCAGCCCCATCCCCACCAGGAACCAGGCCGGTGCGTAGTCTAGCCGGATGAGGCCGTGGACGTGCCAGCGGGTCCGGCTGTAGTCCCAAGGGCAGGCCCCGGTCAGCCGCCGCAGGAGCCAGCCCGTGCCGTACTCCACAGCCCAGAACCCCAGGACGTAGAGGCTGCCTCGCGCAAGCCAAGGCCAGGGGCGCAGGAGATCGTGCAGCGGCTCGAAGAGGGGGGCGGACAGGCCGTAGATGGGGAACATCCAGAGATAGCTCTTCCCCTCCAGCCGCCAGCCTTGTTGCTCCCCTTTCAGCGTCGTCGTGACGGCGGTCCAGACGATCTCCATACACCAGCCCAGCAGCCCATAGATGACGAAGCGGATAGCCATCGGCGACCTCCCGCTATCCCACATAGCGGAAGAGGGCCACGGCTATGGCTGAGTAGACAAAGATGAGGGCGCCGACGAGCAGCCCACCCAGCGCCCAATCCCGCACCGGGCGCTTCTCCAGCCAAGCGACGATGACGCAGAGGCTGGCGATGAGGACGACGAAGGTGAGGATCACCCAGTGGCTTACGTGGGCCAGGAGCGAGGCGTTGATGTAGCGCCAGGCGTGGGCCTGATAGGCCATCTCCTCGTACCAGGTGTGCAGGATTGAGCCGACCACCGTCACCAGGCCGATGGCGGGCCACAGGCCGATCCGCCTCTTCAGCCAGAGGGTCAGGTAGCCGAGTTGGAGGAAGGCGAAGCCCCAGCCGGCGATGATGTAGTCAGGCGTCTCCCAGATTCGGAAGAGGGCGTAGTCATAGACCAGCGTCTCGACGACTCGGGCGTGGTACCAGTCGGTGAGCAACTGCACCAGGTCGGCGAAGAGGGGCAACACCAGCAGGCGGACCAGCAGACGGTTGCGGGTGAGGCCGATGTAGACCAGGTAGGTCAGGACCATCTGCCAAGCGATGAAGGAGAAAGCCCACGGTCGGCGGAGGACCAGGCCGGCCAGGCTCACCTCCAGCACCGTGAGCACCATCGTCACCAGGATCAGGCGGTCGGTACGGCTGTCCATCGGGCCTCCTGGATTGAGTTTGCGAGGTCCCCCGAGTTCCTGGCGTCGGGATCCCTCCTCCGACGCAGGTGGACTTTGGATGGGCAGACGTCGAGATTATACTCCATCCTGGGGAGGAAGCAAGGGGGCGGTTTGACCAGAACGCCAACTGCGGTTATAATCGAGGCTGTCTGGAGGACAACCCTCACCCATAGAAGCCCAGCCCCCTCCTGCCATCTCCCAGGAGCCTCGGGCTCCTGGTACGCTTCGGTCAACGCCACGAAGGCATAACACAAAGCACGAAGGAGGATAGAAACCGTGAGCAAGAAGTGGGTCTACTTGTTCGACGAAGTGGATGAAGCGGAGGCCTACGCCGGCGATTGGGAGGGCGTGCGCGGCCTACTCGGCGGCAAAGGGGCCGGCTTGGCCGACATGACCCGGGCCGGCATCCCCGTGCCCCCCGGCTTCACCATCACCACCGAAGCCTGCAACGCCTACCTCTCCGCCGGCGAGAAGTTCCCCGACGGGATGTGGGAGCAGACCTTGGAGGCCCTCAAAAAGGTCGAAGAGCGGACGGGCAAGGGATTTGGTGACCCCGAAAACCCACTCCTCGTCTCTGTCCGTTCGGGGGCCAAATTCTCGATGCCCGGTATGATGGACACCGTCCTCAACGTCGGCCTCAACGACGAGACCGTCCAGGGGCTGATCCGGCTGACGGGCAATGAGCGCTTTGGCTGGGATGCCTATCGGCGGCTCATCTCGATGTTCGGTTCCATCGTGATGGGCATCCCCGACGAGGCTTTCGACGAGGCGATGGACGAGCTGAAGCGGGAGCGGGGAGCGACCTTGGATACGGACCTCACGGCCGAGGATCTGAAGGAGTTGGTCCGGCGGTTCAAGGCGATCTACAAGCAGCACACTGGCAGCGACTTCCCCCAGGATCCCCTTGAGCAGCTCCGCCTGGCTACCGAGGCCGTCTTCAAGAGCTGGTTCGGCAAGCGGGCGGTGGACTATCGAAACGCCACCGGCATCCCCCACGACCTGGGGACGGCGGTCAACGTGGTGACGATGGTCTTCGGCAATATGGGGTGGGACAGCGGCACCGGCGTGGCCTTCACCCGGGACCCGGCCACCGGCGAGAAGAAGCTCTACGGCGAGTACCTCCTCAACGCCCAGGGTGAGGATGTGGTGGCCGGCATCCGCACCCCCAAGCCCATCGCCGAGATGGAGAAAGAACTCCCCGAAGCCTTCGCCCAGTTCCTGGAGATCTGCGAGCGGCTGGAGCGCCACTACAAGGATATGCAGGATGTGGAGTTCACCATCGAGCGAGGCAAGCTCTGGATGCTCCAGACCCGGACGGGCAAGCGGACGGCCCAGGCCGCCGTCAAGATCGCCGTGGACCTGTGCAAGGAAGGGATCATTGATAAGGCGATGGCCGTGCAGCGGGTGACACCGGAGCAGGTGGATATGCTCCTGCATCCCCAGTTCGACCTGCAGGCTAAGGAAGAGGCTGTGGAGGCCGGTCGCCTGCTGGCGACGGGCGTCAATGCCTCCCCCGGCGCGGCCGTGGGCATGCTCGCCTTCGACGCCGATACCGCCGAGGAGTGGGGCAAGGGCGGTAAGCCCGTCATCCTTATCCGACCTGAGACCAAGCCCGATGACGTGCACGGCATGCTGGCCGCCAAGGGCATCCTCACCAGCCGGGGCGGGGCAACCTCCCACGCCGCCGTCGTCGCCCGTCAGTTCGGCATCCCCGCCGTTGTCGGCTGCGAGGCCCTGGAGATTGACTTGGACAAGCGCACCGTCTCGGTCAATAGCATCACCCTCAAGGAGGGCGATTTCGTCTCCATTGACGGGGGCTCCGGCGAGGTCTTCGTGGGCGAGATCCCGACCGTTGCGCCCAGCTTCGAGGAACAGCCTGATCTGGTGACACTGCTGGAGTGGGCCGACGAGATCGCCGCCCAGGAGGGTGTCCGCCAGTGGCCCGAGGACTACCGGGGCTATCCGACCCGGGGGCTCCAGGTTTGGGCCAACGCCGACTACCCCAAGGATGCCCAACGAGCCCGCAACTTCGGCGCTCGGGGGATCGGCCTCTGCCGCACGGAGCACATGTTCTTCGAGGAAGAGCGGCTGCCCATCGTCCAGAAGATGATCTTGGCCAAGACCGCCGAGGAGCGGGAGACCTATCTGAACCAGTTGCTCCCCTTCCAGCGGGAGGACTTCCGAGGCATCCTGCGAGCGATGGCCCCTTATCCCGTCATCATCCGGCTCATTGACCCGCCCCTCCACGAGTTCCTCCCCTCCTACGAGGAGCTGCTGGTCGAGGTGACGGAGATGCGGGTCAAGGGCATCAGCGGCCCTGAGCTGGAAGAGAAAGAGCGGTTGCTGGCCGCCGTGGAGGCGATGCGGGAGGCCAACCCGATGATGGGGTTGCGGGGCGTCCGGCTGAGCATCGTGATGCCTGAGATCGTCAAGATGCAGGTGCGGGCCATCTTCGAGGCTGCCTGCTTGGAGGCCAAGGAAGGCGTGGACGTGCACCCCGAGGTGATGATTCCCCTGACCAGTTCGGTCAACGAGCTCAAGCTGATCCAGACCGAGTTGGAGAAGGTGGCCCGGCAGGTGATGGAAGAGCAGGGGATCGAGGTGGAGTACAAGTTCGGTACGATGATCGAGATCCCCCGGGCCGCCTTGACCGCCGATGAGATCGCCGGCGTGGCCCAGTTCTTCTCCTACGGCACCAACGACCTGACGCAGATGACTTTCGGCTTCTCCCGGGATGATGCCGAGGGCAAGTTCCTGATGGACTACATCGAGAAGGGCATCCTCCCGGCCAACCCCTTCCAGACGCTGGATCAGGAGGGCGTGGGGAAGCTGGTGGAGATGGGGACGCGGTTGGGCCGCCAGACCCGTCCCGAGCTAGAGGTGGGTATCTGCGGGGAGCACGGTGGTGATCCCGAGTCCATTGACTTCTGTCACCGGGCCGGGCTGAACTACGTGAGTTGTTCCCCCTTCCGGGTGCCCATCGCTCGGCTGGCGGCGGCCCACGCTGCCCTGCGCCACGCGCCCCAGTGAGCACGATCCTTCCCAGAGGTGCCCGGCACGTTTTGACGTGCCGGGCACCGAAAACATCGGTAGCCCCCTTGTAGCTTTGACGGAAGCGAGGTACAATTGGGGAGGGGTAGCGAGGTGGGATATGACCGTCCTACGCGAGTCCCCTTGGTACAGAGAAATTCTGGAGGAGGGCCTCCAGCAAGGGTTGCAGCAGGGCCTCCAGCAGGGCCTCCAGCAGGGCCTCCAGCAAGGGTTGCAGCAAGGCCTCCAGCAGGGCCTGCGCCAGGGTGTGGTGCGTCTCCTCCAAGAGCGCTTCGGCACGGCCAACGGCCAGATGGAAGCCATTGGCCGCGATCTGGAAGCCATCCGGGACCCCGATCTGCTCCAGGACCTGCTGGTCGAAGCGGCCCGTACCGAAAGCCTGGACGCTTTCCTCGATCGCCTGCGGTCCCTTGCCTAAGCACCTTTCTACGCCGGTACCGAGCCATCGCCGATTGGCCTGCCGGCCCGTTGGCCGGCTGACTCCCGGACCCCGATGAACGTCGTAGACGAGATCAAGGAACGGCTGGACATCGTGGACTTCGTCTCCCGCCACGTCCAGCTCCAGAAGACAGGACGGAACTACAAGGGGCTCTGTCCTTTCCACAGTGAACGGACCCCTTCCTTCGTAGTTTTCCCCGAAACCCAGACCTGGCACTGCTTCGGCGCTTGCAACGAAGGGGGGGACATCTTTTCCTTCGTGATGAAGAAGGAAGGGTGGGATTTCCGCACCGCACTGGAAGAGCTGGCCCAGCAGGCCGGCGTCACTTTGCAGCCAAGGACGCCCGAACGGGCTGCCGAGCAGGAGCAGTACCAACGGCTGCGGGAACTCCTGGTCGAAGCGACTACCTACTTTCACAACCTGCTGCTGAAAGCCCCCCAGGCCGAGTCCGCCCGCGCCTATGTAGCGCAACGGGGCCTCAACAGCGAGACGGTTGAGCGCTTTCAACTGGGCTACAGCCTGGACGATTGGCACGCCCTGGAACGCTACCTGGAGAGCCGGGGATACGAACGGGCCGAGATGGTTCAGGCCGGCCTCCTGGTGGAGCGGGAGGAGGATGGCCGGACCTACGACCGCTTCCGAGGCCGGCTGATGATCCCCATCCGGGACTCCCGGGGCCGGGTGGTGGGCTTCGGAGCCCGCACCCTGGACCCCGAGGGCGTGCCCAAGTACATCAACTCGCCTCAGACGCCCCTCTTCGACAAGAGCCGCCTGCTCTTTGGCTTCTCCTTCGCCCGTCCGGCCATTCGGGCGATGGAGACGGCGGTGATCGTCGAGGGGTATATGGACGTGATGCAGGCCCATCAGGCCGGCTTCACCAACGTCGTGGCCCAGATGGGCACAGCCTTGACCGAGGAACACCTGCGTCAGCTTCACCGATACGCCCGGCGCATCATCCTGGCCCTCGACCCCGACGCGGCCGGCAGTCGGGCCACCCTGCGAGGGCTGGACGTGGCCCGAGAGGCGCTGAGCGACGCCTGGGAGCCCGTCTTCGATCCCCGAGGCCTCCTCCGATACGAGAGTCGGCTGGGCACCGATCTGCGGGTCCTCACCTTGCCTCGAGGATGGGACCCCGACGATCTGATCCGTGACGATCCTGACCGCTGGGCCGCCCTGGTCGAAGAGGCCGTCCCCCTGGTGGACTACTACTTCGCCGCCGTCCTCGAAGGGCGGGAGTTGGAGGACCCGGCCGAGAAGTCCCGGGCCGCTCAGGCCCTGCTTCCCATCATCCACGAGATTGCCGACCCGGTCCAGCGGGACCACTACCTTCAGAAACTGGCCCGGTTGCTGCGGGTGGATGAACGGA
The DNA here is from genome assembly GCA_015484715.1 of Thermoflexales bacterium. GTDB lineage: Bacteria > Chloroflexota > Anaerolineae > S140-20 > S140-20 > S140-20. The sequence continues at coordinate 7,181 of WFUY01000217.1, forward strand.
CCCTGCTGGCCCAATGGAGGGGGCGCCGATCCCGGCGAGCCCCTGCCCGTCGGCCTGCCCAGCAGCCGGTATCCGAGCCGGGTGCGTCCCGCCGTCGCCTGGACCTGGAGAGCTACTGCCTGGCCCGTCTGGTGACCCATCCTGCCCTCCTGGCTGATGTGGATGCCGCCCTCGTCCAGGCGGGGTTGGATCCCTTGCTGCCGGGGGACTTCGAGGAGAGTCACAATCGGGCGCTCTTCCAGGCCCTGCGCCGGGCTCTGGAAGAGCGGGAGCCGGACACCGTGCCGGCGTGGCTGGAGTCCACGCTGGAGCCGTGGCTGTTGGAGCATCTGCAATCCCTTCGGACGCTGGATACAGCTCCTCTCCTCTTGAGCGAGCCACGCTGGTTGCGGGAGGTCCGAGCGCTCCCAGAGTCGGGGGAGGTGAGCGAGGAGAAACTCAGGGAAGACCTGGTCACTAGCGTGCTTCGTCTGAGAGAACGCCATCTCCGGCAGCGGAGCCAGGAACTGCGCTTCCTCATTCAGGAACTCCAGGAAGAACCCGGATCGGACTTGGAGATGCCTCGCCGAACGATGCGTGCTTACACCCAGACGCTTCAGCGTCTGCAACGGGCGTTGGCGCTCCGATCTCCCGAAGGACGATGGAGGGTGATGTCGGGACAGGTGTGATCTTCTGAGGCAATGTCTGATGACTGAGCAAAAGCAGGACCCCACCAACCCGGAATCCTTCTTGGATCAACTGGTCGAGCAAGGCATCCGTCAGCGTTACCTCACGGATCAGGACATCCAGGCTGCTTTGACGGAGGCTTCCGTGGAGTCGTTAAACGCATTCTATCGTCGTCTGGCGGAGGAAGGTATCGAGATCCTCCCTGTCGAGGAACCCTCAGAAGGTCCGGCCCTAGAGGAGTTGGAGGCCCTGGAGAAGACAGCCCCGGAGAAAGAGGAACTCCTGACCGAAGAGATCGAGGCGGAAATCGAGGAATTGGCCGATGACCCGGTCCGTATGTACCTTCGGGAGATCGGCCAGATCCCCTTACTCACCCCTGATGAGGAGATGCGCCTTTCCACCCAGATGGCTGCGCTAGATTACTTGAACACCTTGGCCGACCAGCTTCGGGAAGAGCAGGGGGGAGAACCGACACCCGCCGAACTGCTGAAGGTAGCCTATAGGGAACTGCGGGCCCACTGGAAGCAGGCCCTTGAGACCGGCCAGGAGCTGGGCGTCGAGCCTCCCGGTCTGGATCTCTTCATCCAGGAGGCCAGGGCCTTGCGTCGGCACTGGCGGCAGGATGCGCCCTCTCGCTTCCGGGCCTTCATCGAAGAGGGGAAGGCCAATGAACAGGAGGAGACTTGGAAGGTCCTAACCGATGCCCTCTTTGCCCTTTACCAAGGTCTCTACCTGCTCCCGGAGCCGCTCTTGGACCGCCTGATGGCCCACTACCGGCGATACCGACGGCTGCCCCGCCCCTCGACCTTTGACCGATGGCTGCGCGAGCTCGAAGAAGCGGTCCTGCACAGGAACCTGGAGCAGCTTGAGACCTGGTCGGCGGAAGCCAAACAGGCGCTCATCCGGTCCAACCTGCGCCTGGTAGTCAGCGTCGCCAAGCGGTATATGGGTCGGGGGATCGCCTTTCTGGACCTGATTCAGGAGGGGAACATTGGGCTCCTGCGGGCCGTGGAGAAGTTCGACCACACCAAGGGGTACAAGTTCTCCACCTACGCGACCTGGTGGATCCGTCAGGCTATCAGCCGGGCTATCGCTGATCAAGCCCGCACCATCCGCATTCCGGTCCATATGGTCGAGACGATCAACCGGCTGCACCGGGTTCAGCGGGACCTGGCCCAGGAATTGGGACGGGAGCCGACGTCGGAAGAGATTGCCCTAGAGATGGATTTCCTGGAGCCCCAGGAGGTGGTTGCCATCCAACAGGCCTGGGCGGTGGGTGAGCGGCCTGAACCGGCGCTGCAACGCAAGCTTCGCCGGGCTGCCGCGAAGGTACGGCGCATTGTCCGTCTCTCTCAAGAGCCGATGTCCTTGGAGATGCCGGTGGGCAACGAGGAATCCAGCGAACTGGGCGATTTCATCGAGGACGAGTCCATCCCTGGCCCGGCGGACATTGCTTCCAACGAGCTCCTGAAGAAGCACGTGCGGGAGATCCTGGATCACCTCACAGAGAGAGAGCGTGAGGTCCTGGAGATGCGCTTCGGGCTCAAGGACGGCGAGGGCCACACTTTGGAGGAAGTCGGACAGGCCTTTGGTGTCACCCGCGAACGGATTCGACAGATCGAGGCGAAAGCGCTCCGCAAGCTTCGCCATCCTTTCCGCAGTCGTCAGTTGCGGGACTACTTGGGGTAGATGCCCAACGTCCTGCCATCCCCAACCCTTCTATGCAAGAGCCCACGGTTCCCCGTGGGCTCTTGTCCTCTTGGGATCAACGGGTGGGGCCCGTTGCTTCACGGCACGTTTCGCGCCCATTCCCTTTCGCCCTTGCCAGGGCGCGGACCCGGCGGGTCGGACGGGTCCGCGAGCCTACGTCGTCGCCTCGGCCATTTGACGTCCCTCCTGCTCGTTCACCGTCAGCAACAGGAGTCCGCCGCCAACGAAGAAGACAACCAGCGAGATGATGCTTAGCCGACTGGAGCCGGCGAGTTGCCCCACCAGGCCGAAGATCGCCGGTCCTAGAATGCCTGAGAACTTGCTGCTGACGTCGTAGAACCCGAAGAACTCGGCCGTCTTCGCCTTGGGGGTCATGCTGCCGTAGAGGGAGCGGCTCAGCGCCTGACTTCCTCCCTGCACCGTCGCCACCAGGAAGGCCAGGATCCAGAAGTGGAGGGCTGTCCGCATAAAGTAGCCGCCGATGGCGATGAGGGTGTAGACCCCCAGGGCCAACAGGATCGAGCGCTTGGTGCCCAGCCATCCCGCCAGCCGCCCGAAGAGCAGGGCGAAGGGAACCCCGATGAACTGCACGGCCAGGATCGCCCCGATCAGGTCAGTCTCCCCGATGCCGATCTCGGCCCCAAAAATGACGGCCATCGTGATGATGGTGCCGATGCCATCGTTGTAGAGCCAAAAGGCCAGGAGGAACTTGAGCAGCTCTCGATAGCGACGGATCTCCCGGAAAGTGTGCTGAAGCCGCTGGAAACCGGCCCGAATGGGGTTGGCCGCCTCGCCACGTTCCAGGACCGCCTTAGGCTCCGGCACGTAGCGGAAGAGAGGGATGGAGAAAACGGCCCACCAGAGGCCCACGGTCAGGAAAGAGAGCCGGGCTCCCCACGTCTTGTCCGGGATGCCGAAGAGGCCCGGCTTGAGGATCATTGCCAGGTTGAGCACCAGCAGCAGGCCGCCGCCCAGGTAGCCCAGCGCGTATCCCTTGGCCGAGACCCGATCAATGTCTTCCGGACGGGCGATGTGGGGCAGCAGGGAGTCGTAGAAGATGTTGGCCCCGGAGAAACCGATCCGTCCCAGGATGTAGAAGAGGGAAGCCATCAGCCAGTCTCCGGTGCTCACCAGGACCAGCAGGCTGGTGAAGAGGATGCCCAAGGTGGCAAAGCTGCCCAGGAACCGCTTTTTAGCCCCGCTGTGATCGGCGATGGCCCCTAACACCGGGGCCGAGACGGCCACGATGAGCATGGCGATGGTGTTGGTGTAGCCCCAGTAGCTGCTGGCCATCACCCGGGCACGCTCGGGGTCGGGCGATAGGGTGGCGGCTGCGACGGAACTGTAGAAGGCGGGCAGGACGGCCGCCATCACCGTCGTGGCGAAGGCCGAGTTGGCCCAGTCGTACATACACCAGGCGTTGACGACTCGGCGGTAGGCCCTTTCCGCCATCTCGGTGGGCCGGACGATGGACTCGATGGACATCGTGCTCTCCTCCTTTGTGTGAATTCGTGTGAAGGGAGGCAGTGGGTGAAACGGGTCAACGAGTCAGCGAGGGGTGAGGCAGATCAGGGTGCCGGTGGGGTCGGCGTGGCGTAGGGCGGGATGGCCTCGGGAGGCAGGGGCGTCAGCGGGAGGCCGAAGTAGGCCTCGACCACCTGCCGGAAGAGCGGAGCAGCGACGGCGGAACCCTCACCGGCGTTCTCCACCAGGACGACGACGACGATCTGGGGGTCATCGGCCGGAGCGTAGCCGGCGAACCAGGCATGGGGCAGGGCCTCCGCGCCAGGGGCTTCGGCGGTGCCCGTCTTGCCGGCCACAGGAATGCTCAGCCCTCGGAAGCGGTGGAAGGCGGTGCCCCCCCATCGTTGGGTTGCCCCTTCCATACCTCGGCGGATGGCTGCCAGCGTCTCCTCGGAGACAGGGAGGCGTTCCACAGCTTGTACCGGGAAGGGTTCCTCGGGCACTGAACCGTCGGGGGCCGCACCGATCCGGTCTATCACCCGGGGACGGTAGAGGATGCCCCCGTTGACGATAGCGGCCACGTAGCGGGCGACCTGGAGGGGCGTCACTGTCAAGAAGCCCTGACCGATGGCCAGGTTGACTCCATCACCGGCCGACCATCCCTCGCCCAGGTTCTCCAGCTTCCACCGAGGATCGGGAACCAGGCCAGCCACTTCGGGGATGCCGACGATGCCGGTGGGCTGTCCCAGCCCGAAAGCCCGGGCGAAGTCGGACAGAAGCTGGGGATCTTGGGTGAAGAGGGCCAGGCCAACATCGTAGAAGTAAGGGTCGCAGGAACGCTCCAGCCCCTGCACCAGCGTGATCGTCCCATGTCCCCCTTCCAGCCAGTCCTTCTTGATGGCCCCCGGCCCCAGCCCGGTCCAGATGCCGGTGCAGGTGTAGAGCGTGTCAGGCGTGTACTTGCCTTTCTCCAGAGCTGCAGCCATCGTGATGATCTTGAAGACCGAGCCCAGGGGGTAGATGCCCTGGGTTGCCCGGTTGAGCAGGGGGCGGCGGGGATCAGCGAGGATGGCCGTCCGCTGGTTGCCGGCCAGCGGGGCGACGAAAGCGTTGGGATCGAAAGACGGGCCGCTGGCCATCGCCAGCAC
>WFUY01000218.1 GCA_015484715.1 Thermoflexales bacterium
GCAGATTGTGAGGTGGGATATGGCCGTTTTGAAGGAATCCCCTTGGTACAAGCAGATTCTGGAGGAGGGCCTCCAGCAGGGCCTTCAGCAAGGGGTGCTGGAAGGCCGGCGGGAGGACATCCTGCACTTGCTGCGGGTGCGGTTCGATCCGACCGGACCGGCGCTGGAGTCCATCGCCGAAGGACTGGCCGAGATCGAGGACGCTACCCTCCTCCAGGAGTTGCTGGTGGAAGCGGCGCAGGCGGAGAGCCTGGAGGCTTTTCAGAAGGGGCTCCAACGGCTGTTGGAAGCTGCTTCGGGGTAGAAGTGGTCCGCAGTCCGCAGTCCACAGTCCGCTGTTTGGTCGGGTGGTCACTTGGTCGCTTGGTCAAGTGGTCGGGGTGGTCGGGTGGTCCGCAGTCCGCAGTCCACAGTCCGCTGTTTGGTCGGGTGGTCGCTTGGTCGCTTGGTCAAGTGGTCAGGTGGTCACGTAGTCGCTTGGTCCTTGTCTCTTGCCTCTTGCCGCTTGCCGCTTGGTCGGCGGTCAGCCGTCGGCGGTCTGCCGCTTGGTCGGGTGGTCACGTAGTCGCTTGTCTCTTGCCGCTTGCTCCTTGCCCCTTGCCCCTTGAGGGGTGGCCCTGCCGGAGCGGTACCATCTGCGCGGCGGATAAGCACAACCGCGAGTCGTTAGGCAACAGAGCTCATATCCGCGGAGTGGGACCATGAATGGCGGTATTTTTCTCCTTGCAATGTCAATACTCATAGGTGCTCTTTTCATCGCAGTATCTGTTCCGCTTGTTCTAAGGAAAGTACCTCCAAACAAATGGTATGGCTTGCGTATTCCTGCTGCTTTTTCCGATGAGACTGTGTGGTATGAAGCAAATGCACGGATGGGAAAAGATATGTTAAGGTTGGGGGTACTCACTATCACCGCTGGTATTGTGTTGCACTTTGCTCCAATGCCTCTGTGGGCTGAGGTGCTTGTTTGGTGTGGTATCGTTGAAGGGGGAGTTATTGCTGTTCTCATTCGCAGCTGGCGGTATGCTGACCAATTGTTTAAGAAGCAGCAACAGGCAAGCGGGCGAGAGAAGATAGCCTAACACCCGCTGTAGCCGACCCGTCTCCGCTGGCGCTCCGGCGGGTGGCTGAGCTTCGTCGTTAGGCGGCTTTGTTGGAGGCTGAAGAGGCTGCCGTCACCCATCGAAGAGCACAAACAAAGGGTAAGCCTGATCCAAATTGGCACGTGAGTATGATGAATGAATCCAAGATTCAAGATTCTCAGCGAGATCAGGGACATTGAAACCATTGCATCGGGCCGAGGCGTGTATATTCGACGCTATCTGGAGCGCACTTACGGCCAAGGACGTTGGCGGAAAATGAAAGGCATAGCCACCGTGGAGCTGGCGGATGGTACCATATGTGAGGCCGAGATACATTGGTATGAAGCACATGGCATAGGCCGCAAGGATTTTAAGATCAAGAGGGTGATACGATGAGCGAATTTGTTATCTGCATCAACAATGAGGGCAATCCGGCAAGCCTGATTGTCGGTAAAGTGTACCGTAGGCTGCCGGATCCAGAAGCTGAGTCGCACAATATGCTTCGCATCATAGATGAAGATCTATCAGAGCTTGACGGGTATCTCTACCCGGCGTCTATGTTTGTGCCTGTGGAACTGCCGGAGAAAGCAAAGCAGGTGTTGATGGCGGTGGGGAGTTAAGCGGTGGAGGCGTTTGTTGAGGCCATTTTGAGAGAGGTGATCCGCAGACGAGGTTCCTCGGAGTAGCCCTTCCCCCTTTTCTCGGTTCCCAAGAGTTCCCATTCCATCTGGGGAGGGTGTTCGCCCGGCGGGTGGTCGGAGCGCATTCTCCGCCGATGTCGGTCGCCCAGCCTCGCCTGGACCTGGAAAGTCCGGGCAGAGAGGGGCGAGGCCCTATGGGTTGTTTTGTAGCCTCCGAAGCAGGGGTGCAGCTCCCATTGCGCCCCTGCTTTTATGGACTGCGGACTGTGGAACGGAATCGGAACGGAATCACCGGACTTGACAGGATCAGCCCCCTGTGATATACTTAGCACCGCTAACCATCTTGGGGCGTGAGGCTCGCCCTGGCCAGTCCAATGGCTCACGAGCGAGTTCCCGGCACCGAAGGGGTGCCGGGTTCTTCGTGGACCCCGGACGCCCCGATGGATGGCGACGGAGTAACTGTTCACCCTCCCGCAGGTTAGGCGCGTTTCCGACGCGAAACCGTGCTTCCAATAGCCCATCGGGGCTGAAAGCGCCCTCGACCGGTGACCTGCGGGAGGGTAGGCTGAATAGATACACGACGAAATCCCCTGTGAAGAGGTGTAGCGATGATCCGATTGACCCGTTGGTCGTTGAGATGGCCTTGGCTGACGATTGCGTTGGCGGTGGTGGTCACCGTCGCCGGTGTCTACAGCCTGACCCGGTTGAACCAGGAGCTGTTGCCCAACATCGAGTTCCCCGTGGTCAGCGTCATCACCCGCTGGCCCGGCACGCCGGCCGAGACGATGGTGGATGAGGTCACCATCCCCATCGAGGAAGCGGTGCGGCGGGTGCCCGGCGCCCTCAACGTCACCTCCATCTCCTCCTCCGGCTTCTCCCTCGTCATCCTGCAGGCCGAGTTCGGCCCCAGCAGCGAGGAGCTGAAAGCGATGCTGGAGCGGGAGCTGGCCGGCGTCTCGCTGCCCGAAGGCGTCGAGCCCCCTCAGGTCGCCGCGCTGAACCTGAACGAGTTGCCCATCGTCCGGGCCAGCGTCTCCGGGGATCGGCCCCTGCCGGAGCTCTACGCCCTGGTCCAGGAACAGGTGGTCCCCCGCTTGAAGGCCCTGGAAGGCGTGGGAGAGGTCGAGGTGAGCGGCGGCGCGGTGGCGGCGAGCGCGACCCAGGGAACGCCCGCGCCGGAGCCCACCGTCGGCCCTCCGGTCCCTCTACCTCCCTCCTGGCAGCAGGCCGGCGCGATGCGCGGAGTGAAGTTGGAGACGACGGCCGACGTGACGCCCCGGGTCATCGCCGGAATGGCCCGCTTCGCCCCGCAGATGCTGGACCAGTTGACGCCGGAGATGCTGCGCTCCCTCTCCCCCCGCGCGGCCTACGCCTTGCCCAAGAGCTTCCTGGAGAAGCTGGACCCTGACCTGCGGGCCGAGCTGGAGGCCAGGGCTCAGGAGGCCCTGGCCGGTGAGACGCCGCTGCCGGCCTCCTGGCAGCAACTGGGCATCCTGACGCCCGCCGACGTGCGCCCCAAGGACATCCGCGAGCTCTCCCAAGAGAACCCAGAGATGCTGGCGGAGCTCCAACCGGAGCACTGGCGGGGGATGCCGCCGGAGGCGCTAGCGGCGCTGCCCCAGGAATTTCTGGAGGCGATGGACCCGGCCCTGCGCAGCGGGCTGGAGGCCCGCATCGCCGAGGCCCCCGTCGTCGTGCCCGAGGCCACCATCAACCGGACCAACGGCCAACCTAGCGTCGGCATCGCCGTCCTCAAGACGCGGGACGCCAACACCGTCGCCGTCGTCCACCGGGTTGAGCGGGCGATGGAGCAGCTTCAGGAGGCGCTGAACAACGACATCGCCTTCCACGTCATCTTCGAGCAGGCCAGCTTCATCGAGGAGTCCATCGCCGGCGTCTCCCGCGAAGGGGTGCTGGG
>WFUY01000219.1 GCA_015484715.1 Thermoflexales bacterium
CCGCTTGCCCCCTTCCGAGGAGGCTGCCCGCAGCACCGCGTACTCGCCCCCCTCGTCCAGCAGGAAGATACCGACATGGTAGAAGCCGAAACGCTCGCCAATCCGCTCCACCGTGGTGCGCATCAGCGCTTCAACGTCGAGGACCGCCGTGGCATCGCGGGCGACCTCCGCCGCCACCTGGATCTGCACGGCCCGGCGCTCCAGGTCCGCCGTGCGCAGGGCGACCTGCTCCTCCAGTTCCTCCCGGTGGGCCTGCAACTCAGCGGTCAACTGCCGAGCCTTGTCCAGGGCCGATTGCAAGCTGCCACTGAAGAGACGGGTCAGCAGGGCCACCAGCCAAAAGAGCAACATCGCGAAGCCGGGGAAGATGTACTCGGCCACCCGCTGGTAGACGTCCATCGGTGGCACAATCCATCCTCCCAACTCCCCCAAGGCGAAGAAGAGGTAAATGGCGGTGACCAGGGCAGCGACCTCAAAGGCGGCCCGCACGTCAATGAGCATCCCGGCCACCAGGATGAACCAGATGAAGAAGTAGGCCATCGGCCCCTGAGCGCCTCCCACCAGGTAGATGCCGCTGGCCACCAGGAAGACGGTGGTGATGATGTAGAAGTAGGTGGCAAGGTAAAGGCGCTTTCGTCGGGCCAGCCAGTAGGCAAAGGCGCAGATGGGCAGCGCCAACCAGGGCGGGAAGATGGTGATGAAGGTGAGCGGGGAGGGGTTGAAGTACCACACCGCGATCACCGCCAGCCCGATGAGGGCAGCCCCGACGGCCTGACCGATCAGAATGATCTGCAACAGATCCAGACGCCTTTCTTCTTCTTCAGGTGAGAGCGAGTGAAATCGCGGTCCTGTAGCCATGCGTCGTCTCCAACGGCTCCATCAAGACCCCATCAACACGACCCCATCAGCCGACCAGCCCGAAGGCCAAGGCATACGAAAACCAGATCCACAAGCCCTGTCCGATCCCCAGCAACACCACTTGGAGGGGCGAACGACGCTCGACTTCCCTCAGGATAAGGGGAAGCACCAGGGTAATGAGGAACTCGCCAAGGATGATGTAGTAGGGCGTCGCGCTGAACATCGGCGTATCCCGGTAGGTCCACCATTGGGCGCTCCGGGCCCACTCCTCGTAAAGCGGAATGTTGACCGCGCCGATCAAGCCGCTGGCCAGCATCGCTGCCGGTAGCCCGATCCGCCGGGTCAGCCAGTGGCCAATGAACCCCAACTGGACCAGCACCACGCTCCACGCCAGGGGCATGTAGAGCGGTGAACGCACCAGAAAGGGTCCCCCTGGGTTGTAGACAAGGGTACCCGTGAAGACCACCAGGTACCAATCGGCCAGCAGCTCCGTGAACCCGGCGGCCAGGCCGAAGAGCACGAGGCGACCGATCAGCCCATCCCGATACCGGTAGGTGTAGGCAACGTTGAGGGCGACCACGCCGAACGAGATGACCGTTGCGGTGATCCACCCCCACCCCACGAGCGAGGCCGAGAAGTTGTAGGCCAGCACCAGGGCGAGGGTGAGCAGGACGTATCGTTCTCGAGACAGGGGACGAGAGATCATGGGACAGCTCCTTTTTCAGGGACTCTCCCACAGGTCCTCCCCACGGCCTGAAGGGCATCCCAGGCCGCTGCCGATGAGCGATTGCTATCACCGGGCAGCGCGTGACCTGCGGGAGGATGATAACCGCTGTCGCCCCCATGCCGCTACCTCCCGTTCCCAAGGGGCCCTCATCTACCACTACCGGATTTAACGCGATACGGACACCGACGATTCGCAACGGTTCATCCTCCCGCAGGTTAGGCGCGTTTCCGACGCGAAACCGTGCTTCCCAATAGCCCATCGGGGCTGAAAGCACCCTCCACCGGTGACCTGCGGGAGGGTAGGCTGAATATCGAGGGAATCAAGATGGGCGCTTGTCCCCTCCCCGCCCATTTCCCGGCAGGTCCGCATCCAACGGTGCCGGGCCTAGCTCGATGTAGACCCCTCCGGCCCGCAGGGCCTGTTCCAACCCCTCGGCGGCGCTCTGGAGGAGCACTTCCATATCCACCGCCCGGGCCAGGCGATCGCCGAGGGCGCGCAGCGCCGCCTCCTCCTCGGCCTGCCGACGGGCGATCTCTAGGAGCCACACCCGCTCCAGGGCCACTGCCACTTGACCGCTCAGGGCTTCGTACAGGCGCAGGGTGGCCTCCGAGAAAGAGCCTGAGCGCTTTCGGAAGATGGTGACGAAGCCGATCTTCCTCTTGCCGCCCTGAAGGGGGATGTTGATCAGCGCCTGCACCCCCACCCGTTGCAGGTAGGCGATCTGATCGGGCGAGAGCGAGGTAGCCTCGACGATCTCGGACAGCACCTGACGCTCCAACAGGAAGGCGACGGAGATAGGGTTGGCCGAGAGGGGGAAGCGGGAGCCGGCGGGGACAGGGGCCACTCCATCCCGTCCCCAGGAGCCGATGAAGTGGACCGCATCCGGCTCTTCGCTATCCGGCGGCTCCAGAAGCCCGACGAGGCATCCATCGGCGTCGGTGTCGGCCACCGAGGCGATGAAGGCCTCCGCCACCTGCTCGGTGGAGACCGCCTCCGTCAGCCGACGGCTGGCCCGGTAGAGGGGGCTGGTCGCCTCCAGCAGGGCTGCCTCGTCGGAGACCCGGCGGGCATTTTCCAGAGCGATGGCGATCTGGTCGGCCAGGCTGTGCAGTACCCGCACGTCATCCTCGTCGAAGGCCGCCTCCTCGGTGGACTGAACGTCCAGCACGCCCAGGAGCCGCCCCCGCATCATCAAGGGGAGCGTCATCTCCGAACGGGTGTGAGGCAGCAGCGGGTTGTCGAAGTGGACCGCATCGGCCCCCACGTCCAGGGCGATGCGGGGCTGCCGGTGGGCCGCCGTCCATCCCACCATACTGCGTCCACCCACCCGCAGCTTGTGGGGCTTTTCCATCATAATCCGCCCCACCTCTCCCGTCGAGGCCCGTACCACAGCCCACTCCTCCGCCTCGTCCACCAAAAAGATGGAAACGTGGTAGAAGCCAAACCGCTCCTGGATCAGGTCTACCGTCCGCTGGAGCATCTGGTCCACGTCGAGGATGGAGGTGATGGCCCGGGCTACCTCGGCGCTGGCCTCCAGGTAGATGGCCCGCTTCTGGAGGTGGTAGTTGGCCTCCTGAAGGGCCCGAGTCCGTTCGGCCACCGTGGCCTCTAACCCTCCGATCAACTCCCGCAGTTGGGCCGCCATCCGGTTGAAGGCCCGACCCAGCAGACCGATCTCATCTTCCCGCTCGATGGGCACCTCTCGCCGCAAGTCCCCGCTGGCGATGGCGGTGGCGACCTCGGTTAGCCGGAGGATAGGGCGGGTGATCGTGTGACTGAACTGGAGGGCCAGACCGCCGGCGATCAGCCCGACGACCAGGGCGATCACCAGCGCTCGGTTGGCCAAAGCGCCCAGCGGGGCCAGCAACTGGGCTTGGGGTTTGACCACACCCACAACCCAGGTGTGCTGCTGGAGGGGAGCGAACCCCATGAACTCCACTTGATCTCCCCGCTGGTATTGGATGTGCCCAGGACCCTTGGCGGCTGCCAGCGCCTCGGCAACCTGAGGCAACCCCAGGTCCCGCATCGCCTCCACGCCGAAACGGCGGCTCTGACGGATCTCCTCCTGCACGGCAGAGGACAGCGGCCCTAGGCTCTGATAGATGTTCCCCCGCTCGGAGTGGCCGATGATAATGCCGTCCCGGTTGACCAGGACCGCGTAGCTCCCCGGCTCCAGGGAGACCTCCTCCAGAATCCGCCAGATGGGGGTGGCATCCAGGCGAGCGACAAGAACCCCCAGGATTCGTCCATCGTCGGCGACGATGGGCCGGGCAAACGCGACGCCAAAGCGCCCGGTCGCTAGCTCCGGTTCGATGTCGGAGGTAAAAGCCTGGCCCTCCATCGCCATCTGGTAGAAACGCTTGGTGGCAAAGGAACGGCCAACCAGCTTGGGGTCGGTGGCGGCCAGGCAGTAGCCGGCGTCATCCAGGATGCAGATAGACTCAAAGGTGTGATAGGCTTCCTGGATCGCTCGGAACTCCCTATGCACGGCCTTCAGAGGCTTTAACAAGCCCAGAGCTTCCAAGCGGGCCCGAGCCTCCCGGTACGCTTCGACATCCTCCGGCACGTTGTAGAAGATCCGCAGGGTCTCGATCAGGTCCGTTCGGTCAGCAGGCAGCCGGACGAGGAACTTAGGAGCCTCATCAGCAGGTATAGAGGTCACACTGGTCATATCAGAGAGCAACTGGTCTATCTGGTGAGCCAGGCCCGTGGCAATGGTCTCCATGTTGCGTAACTCGCTGTTCTCCACGACGCGCGCCCCTTCACGGAAGAAGAGCAGTGAGAGGATCATCAGGGGCAGCAGGGTGACCAGCAGCATAAGGCTCAACAGCCGGGCCGGTAGCCGCCAGTGGCGGGGGGAGAGGCGCTGCGGGACCTGGGGTTGCCTCAGGTTGCCGAGGCGCTGGCAGCCGCCAAG
>WFUY01000220.1 GCA_015484715.1 Thermoflexales bacterium
CGCCATCCACGGCCTGGGGGGCATCGGCAAGTCCACCCTGGCCGCCGCCCTGGCCCACGACCCCGAAGTGCAGGCCCGCTTCCCCGACGGCATCCTCTGGGCCACGCTGGGCCAGCAGCCGGACCCGCGCTCCCTGCTGAGCGACTGGATCCAGGCTCTAGGAGACTATCGCTTCCGCCCTACCACAACGAAAGGGGCAACAGACCGTCTGCGCACTTTACTGCGCAACAGAGCCTGCCTGCTGGTGGTGGACGACGCCTGGGACTCGGCCCACGTTAGCCACTTCCTGGTGGGCGGCCCCCGCTGCCGGGTCCTCATCACCACCCGCGAGGCGGTCATCGCCGATGTGGTGGGAGCCACGCTCTACGACCTGGAGGTGATGACGCCGGAGCAGGCGCTAGCACTCCTGACCAAGAAGCTGGACCGCTCCCTGGCCGAGGGGGAACGGGAGAAGGCGCTGGCCCTGGCCGAGACGGTGGGCTACCTGCCCCTGGCTCTGGATCTAGCCGCCGCCCAGGTGAACGACGGGGTACCCTGGGCGGACTTACTGGACGACCTGCAGGCGGAGATCGCCCGGCTGGAGGCCCTGGAGTTGCCGGAAGCCGAGGAGGTGACCGACGAAGCGATCCGCAAGCGGCTCAGCCTACTAGCTTCTTTCAACTTGAGCCTGCGCCGGCTGCCGGAAGCGCGACGGGAGCAGTTCGCCTGGCTGGGGGTGCTGCCGGAGGACGTAAGCCTGACCCCGACGATGATGGCGACGGTGTGGTGGAAGGAGGAGCGAGAGGCGCGTGAGGGCCTGGGCTACCTGTATCGCAAGGCGCTGCTGTTGCCCGGTGCCCCCCTGTCCGACGGCACGCCCACCTACCGCCTGCACGACCTGCTGCACGACCTGGCCCGCCGCCTGCTGACCGCCCCGCCGGAGCCGGCCCGGGAGGGCGACCTGCCAGGACTGGGCCTGACACTGCGAGAAGCTCATGCTCAGCTTCTGAAGCGGTATCAAGCACGGATACCAGGAGGGTCATAGCAAGTGCTTTCTACCTCTTGTGCTGAAGATCACCACAGAGGTTAGAACCGATATGAGAGGACAATGGCACACGCTACCCGATGACGGCTACATCTACACCCATCTAACCTGGCATATGGAAAAAGCCGGGTGGGTGGAAGAGATCCACGCTCTTCTACGGGAGGAGACAGCAGAAGGGCAAAACGGCTGGTATGAAGCGCGAGAGCGGTTAGGCCAGACAATAGGTTTCCTGGATGACGTAGACCGTGCTTGGCGTCTGGCCGAGATGCAGTACGCCATTGACCTCCAATGCCGCTATGCCCTCATCATCGCTTCCTTCAACAGTATGGCCCGAAATATCCCTTCCCCTTTATTAACAGTGGCAGTGGGCAGAATGGTATGGACTCCAGCGCAAGCATTAGCGTATGCTCGACAGGCACCGGAGCCAGGGCAACGAGTCCAGGCCCTGATTGGCCTAGCTCCCCACCTACCAAGGGATCTGCTACATAGGACACTAATAATCACAAATAATATCGAATATACAGATGCTCGTGCAGAAGTTCTTTCAGAACTGGCTCCTTACCTGGCAAAGACAGAACGCTCCCTTCTCTTGCTCCAGAAAGCCCGGGCTGCGACGAAAGAGATAGAGAACGTCGATGACCGGATCAAGGCCCTCGCCGGCCTAGCTCCTTATATGCCCGAACCGGAGCGGGAGCAAACTCTGCAGGAGGTGTTGGAAGCGACATCGCGGATTGCCGACGAACGGGAGCGCGTGTCAGCGCTCGTAAAGCTGATTCCCCACCTGCCAGAGAGGCAACAGAGAGAAACCGTGCGGAAAGCCCGGAAAGCCGCCCAAGGGATTCTATGGCCTGAAGATCGGATCCAGGCACTTCGGGAGATTGCAACCTGTCCCGCTCTAACCGAGTCGGAACGGGAACCCCTCTGGCAGGAGGCCCTGTCCACGGTGAGGGCAATTGAGGACGAGGAATGGAAGGCCGCAATCCTCAGAACCCTGGCTCCCCATCTGCCGGAAGCACTGCAGGAAGAGGCCCTGAGCATAGCCAGTAACATCGAGAGAGTGGAGATACGGATTCGGGTGTTTGCAGACCTGTTTCCTCACCTGTCGGAAGCGTTGCGAGCCAAGGCGGTACAAGTTGCACAGGCGGCCGTACAGGAGACAGAGAGCTTAGAGGATAACGTGTTGAAGATGCTGGCCCGACACTGTGCCGAGCAGGGAGACTGGCACGAAGCGAGCAGGGCTGTGAGGAGTATCCGAAAAGGCCCAAATCAGGTGGCAGCCCTGTTGGATCTGGTTCCCCACCTGCCGCGCGAAACGTGGAAGCAGCGCTTATTAGCACAAGCCTGGGCCGTAGCTCGGAATACCCGCGATGCCAAAGAGCAGGTCGAGGCTTTTCTGGCTCTTGCTTCCTGCTCTTACGTATCGGACGAGCAGCGAGAACGGGCCGTCCGGGAAGCGCTGACAGCCGCCCGGGGAATCGAGCGGGAGGAGCAACGGGCTCAGGCCCTGGCCTCCCTGGCCCCCTACCTCCCGGAGACGCTGCTGCGCGAGGCGTTGGACGTGGCGCGAACGATCCGGGATGCTCGGATCCGCGCCGGAGCCCTGCTCAGCCTGATCGAGTATCTGCCGGCATCCCAGTACGCCCCTGTCCTGGAGGAAGCGCTGGCAGCCGCCCGGGATCTCCGCGAGGACAACCCGCAGGATGAGGAGTGCAGGGACCGGGCATTGGGCCTGGCGCAGCAGGGCCGGAGTTCAGACGCCTTGGCAGCAGCGCAGCGCATTCAAGATGCCCATCTTCGGATAGAGACCCTCCTGGCGCTGAGCCATCACCTCCCACCGAAGTGGGAAGAGCAAGCTTTGCAAGCGATCCAGAAAGCCGCCTCGGTGCTTCGGAGAAGGGCGATGCCCGTCGAACTACCCCAGACCCAAGTCCGGCGCCTGGCGAGACAGGGTTACATCACGGAAGCGCTGGCCGCAGCGCGGCAGATTCGGGACGCGCCGGTTCGGGCCCGCACGCTCTTGCACCTGGCTACCTCCTACTACCTGTCGAAATCGGCACGGCAACAAGTCCTCCGGGAGGCGTTGACGGCGGCCCGGGAGGTCCGAGACCCCCGGACACGGGTGGAGGTGCTCCTGGAACTGGCTCCTCGCTTGCCGCCATCCCCCCGCAAGCGGGCTCTCCAAGAGGCCCTGGCAACCGCCCAGGGCATCGGGGATAGGGGGGTACAGGCCAGGATGTTGACCACGCTGGCCCGTGAGCTGGCAGAGGAGGACCGGAGGGCGGCCCTTCAGGAGGCCCTGGCCGCAGCCCGCGAAATCGCCAACGAGTACCAGCGAGCATGGACTCTGGCCGACATTGCCCCCCATCTCTCAGCCCAGGATCGCGAAAAGGCCCTTCAGGAAGCCTGGGAAGCCACCCGGAACGTCCAGGTCCCCAACCTGCGGGTCAACCTGCTGGCGCAACTGGCTCTCCACCTCTCAGAGCCACGACAACAGGAGTCGGAGTCACAACAGCAGGAGTCGAAGCCACGACAACAGGAGGCCCTGCAGGAGGCTGTGGACACGGCCTCGCAGATCAAGGACCCATGGCAGCAAGCTGACGCCCTGCTAAGATTGCTCTCTCACAACTTCCCGGAGGCGACGCTGCGAGAAGGTGTCCAGCAGAAAGCTCTGTCGGCGGCGGGGGAGATCGAGGACAAGAGTCTGCGAGCCCAGACCCTGCGGGTGTTGGCCGCCCACCTGCCCCCTCCGCAACGGGAAGAGGCCCTATGGGAAGCGTGGAAAGCGGCACGAGGGATTGAGGACCCTTGGATCCAAGCCTCTGTGGTGTGGGAACTGCTTCACCTCTCCTACCTTCCTGCGGCCCTACGGCAGCAAATACTCTGGGAAATGGGAGAGGAACCGGCCTTTTCCCCGTGGGAGACCGCGCTATGGGAAGTCGCGAGGGCTGCCCCAACGCTTCGGGGCAATGGGTCCAGGAGGCAGTTCGATCGCGTGTTGAGGGCCATTGCACACCTTATGGCAGGACAAGGCCGCTGGCTGGAGGCCCTCTCCACGATCCGAGGGATCTCCGATGCGACCACGCGAGTCGAGGCGCTTCGGGAACTGGCCTTGTTCCATCCGCCGGAAGCGCTACGGAGGCAGGCACTCCTAGAGGCTATGATGGCCACGGAGGAGATCGTCCGGCCGACCCGGCGGGTTCAGGTTCTGGCCCGTCTGATCCCCCACCTGCCGGAGCCGGAGCAGGAACACGCTCTGCGGAACGCTCTGGACGCGCTGCGAGAGGAGAAGGACGCTGAGAGACAGGCCGAAGCACTGGAAGAGTTGGCCTCCTCCCTGCCGCAGATGCTCCCGAGAGAAGACCTGGAGGAGACTTTGAGGATCGCCCGGGACGTTGAGAACCCCCGTGCCCGGGGAAAGATGCTCTCGGCACTGGCCTCCCCTTTGGCCAACTGGGCAAAGCGGAACCGAAACGCCGTCCACGATCTCTGGCGGGAGACGCTCCACACACTCGCCCGGCGCACCCGCCGGGACCTCCTCTCCGACCTGAGCGCCCTCGCCCCCCTTATCTACGCCCTGGGCGGACCAGAGGCCGTTGTCGGGACCTTCCAGGCCATCCAAGATGTAGGCCGCTGGTGGCCGTAAGGCGGTGCGGCATCATTGGTGGATTGGTTGAGTGCTGTCTGGGGCCGGCCCCGGCATCGAGGATTCCGGGGCCGGTAGCGTTTCTGCCACGGCCACAGGCCCTCCGTAACCAATGGGGGTTCTAACCAATTTCCAACACTCTCCTTACCGTTTTCCAACACTTCTGCGCCACACTATCCTCCGAGGACAACTCTCTTCCAAATCATCGCGCAAATCGCCTTCCATAAGATCACGGTTTCCGGCATCGCTGCCCTCACCGCTCCCCTACCCTGACGGGAGGCAGGTCATGGTCGGCCGGGGAAGATCGAGCCACACCAAGGCCACGCACGGCGTGGATGGTGGGGCTTATTTTTTGTCGGAAAGGAGGTGATCGAACGACCGGAGAGGTTTGACTCTGGGCACGTTGGCAAAAGCCCCACGTACCGGCCGGGAGGATCACTTGGGGTGATGACCATAGGATGAGAATCGGGAACAACCAAGGGCGTACTGGGCGGGCCTCCCCCGCTTATCCGACTCAGGAGGTACACCAATGACAACGCGAAGTCGAACCCTACGGATCCTCGTACTGATTGCGGTACTGGCAACCACGTCAGTCTTCGCGGCACCGATCACAGCGAGTGGTCCCTCCCCCACGACCGTCCATTACGGTACCCTGACCCTAAGCCCCGCTTACATGGCAACCAACTGGAGCGAGGTCTGGGACCTGACCCAATGCGATCTCACCCTCTCCTACACCATTGACATGACGGGGATCACCCAGCCCGGACCCTGGCAGACCTCATACACTGAGGTAGGGCTCCGCGAGCTGGGAGCCAGCAACTTCAATCCAGGCCCCTGGGACACCTATCAGGGGGGCAAGGGCGGCTGGATGGTCTCCCTCGTCGGGGACCTGGACACCGATCCTGAGAGCCAAGACCTGGACGACAAGCACAACCTCGCCGCTTCCGGCGGACGGGACGAGCGCGACTACGATGCCACCGACCCCGATACCGTCGTCGCCCCCTTTGGTACCTACGACAACTACGGCATCTGGTTCGACCGCGACGGCGTTGACCCGTGGCAGGCGGTGATGTGGGGGATGGTGGACGGCGGGACCTACAACACCGGTGGCATCTACCACATCGAGATCTCCTATCACGCCGTCAACGCCAACCTGGGCACGATGTTCGCCACCGTCAACGGGATCCCCACCGGCTTCTACACCGCCGGCTGGAAGGACGACGAGCCCGACATCTACCCTGCCGGCCTGAGCTTCAAGGGCGATATGGCCTGGATGCAGCTCTTCGCCGGGCTCTGGGCTCCCGACGACACCTACGGCGACGTCGTCCTCTCCGACATCACCATCACGGGCTGCATGGCCCTGCCGGCGCCTCCCGTGGTCAAGGTGGACGATGACTGGGCCGGCACGCCGCCCAAGGAAGAGGTCCTCCCCGGCTGGATCTTCGGCTACAACGCCTTCGCCACCATCCAGGACGGAGTGAATGCCGTGGCCGACGGGGGCAAGGTGATCGTCCACGAGGGAACCTATGAGGAACAGGTGGTCGTTGACGGCAAGAACCTGACGCTGGAAGGACGCCCCCGCTACAAGGCGACCATCCTGGCCGTGCCTGACCAGAAAGGCCCCATCGTCTGGGTCAAGAACGCCGACCGCGTCATCGTGCGCAACTTCACCATTGACGGCGATGGACGTGGCTACCCCGGCTGTGTGGGTGGAGATGAACGCTTCCACGGCATCTACTACTTCAACGCCAGCGGCAAAATCCAGTGGAACAAGATCAAGGGCATCAAGCACCCACCCGGCTACGAGGGCTGCCAGAGCGGTGGGGGCATCTACGTGTTGAGCCGGGATGGCGGCACCAGCAAGGTCTGGATCGAGCGCAACACGGTCAGAGACTTCCAGAAGAACGGCATCACCGCCAACTCCTACTACGGCACCGGCACCACCATCGCCTACATCAAGAAGAACCGGGTCTACGGTTGGGGGCCGACGGACAAGATCGCCCAGAACGGCATCCAGATCGGCTTTGGCGCGACCGGTTCCATCTACAACGGTAACTTCGTCACCGGCATCGCCTACACCGGCCCCTACTGGGCAGCCAGCGGCTACTTGCTCCTCGACGCGCCGGGGGCTCGGGTGATGAGCAGCCGTGGAACCGATAGCCAGGTCGCCCTTTACCTTGTCTTCGCCGACGATGTCTCCGTCCGAGGGATGAGGCTCGAAGCCAGCGAGTACGGGGCCATCGCCTACCAGTCCCACAACCTCAACTTCGAGCGCAGCACGGTGAAGGGGAACGACTACGGCATCTACCTCTGGGAGTCGAACAACGCCCGGCTGGCCTTCAACAAGGTGCTGGGCAACGGATACGGCATCGTGGTGGACACCTCCGACAACACCCTGGCCAAGCGGAACCTCATCAAGAACAACGACGTTGGCATCTACCTCTACTGCGCCACCAACTTCCAAGAGGTGGGCAACCGGTTCCGCAACAACGGCCAGGACATCGTGGACGAGGGCTGTCCGACGATGAACTCGACGAACGCTCCAGAAGCCGAATCGTCCACGTCCGACCTACCGGTATCGCCCGTCGAGCCCTGAGAACGCCGCTTCGCCAACCCGGGCGAGGAAGCGGGAAGACGAGGCCGGGGGAGCCTGCCCCCGGCCTCGCTTCGTGTTGTCCGACAGGGCCTGCTCATCTCGCAGAATCGGGCAAAAGGTGGTATAATGCCGGATATGCGCGGCCACGTGGGTCTCAATGCTCAACTGCTGTCCGGCCAGGCCGGCTACCGCAGCGCAGGGATTCACGGTTATATCTACCATCTGCTGCATCACCTTCCCCAGGCCGACCCGACCTTCCGTTACACCGTCTTCACCGGTCGCGGGCGGCCTGTCCCGTCTGGCGGACCAGGTCGGCAGGCCACCCTGACCGTTCGCGCGACCCGCTGGCCCACCGAGCGCCCTCTGGTCCGCATCTTATGGGAGCAGGTGGCGCAACCGTGGGCGCTACGCCAGGCCAGGGTGGATCTGTTGCACGCCCTGGCCTTCGTTGCGCCTCTCTGGAGTCCCTGTCCCACGGTGGTGACGGTGCACGACCTGAGCTTCTTGCGCTTCCCGGAGCGATTCCGCCCGGCCAACCGGCTCTACCTGACCTGGATGACCCGGCTCTCGGCCCGTCGCGCCCGCCGGATCATCGCCGTATCCCACTACACTCGAACGGAGGTGGTGCGCCTGCTCGGCTTTCCTGAAGAACGGGTGGATGTCGTGGTCCACGGCGTGGACCACACCCGCTTCCACCCCTACCCGCCGGCCCAGGTGGCCGCCTTCCGCCAGGCCAGAGGGCTTCCCGACCGCTTCATCCTCTTCGTGGGCACGCTGGAGCCCCGCAAGAACCTGCCCACCCTGCTCCGGGCCTTCGCCCGGCTCCGAGAGCAGCACCCAGAGGAGGAGGTCACGCTGGTCATCGCTGGTGGGAAGGGTTGGTACTACGACCCCCTCTTCGCCCAGGTGCGGGCCCTGGGGCTCTCCGACCGGGTGCGCTTTCCCGGCTTCGTGCCCGACGAGGAGTTGCCCCTCTGGTACAACGCCGCCACCCTCTTCGTCTACCCCTCCCTCTACGAGGGGTTCGGCATGCCCCTGCTGGAGGCGATGGCCTGTGGCACCCCGGTGATCGCTGCCCGCAGCAGCGCCCTGCCGGAGGTGGTGGGCGAGGCCGGCCTCCTCGTGCCCCCTGACGACGCGGAGGGGCTGGCGGGGGCGATGGCGCGGCTGCTGAAGGACGAGGCCCTGCGCCTCCACCTGCGAGAGCGGGGTCGGGCGCAGGCCGCCCGCTTCACCTGGGCCCAGACGGCCTCCCAGACCGTCGTGGTCTATCGGCGAGCGTTGCAGGATGGGTAAGATGGCCCAGCGGTTTCGTCGCCGGATCCTCTGGCTCACGGTGATCACGGACGTCATCCTGATCAACGGGGCCTTCGTCCTGGCCTATTGGATGCGCTACCGGCTGCGCCTCTTCCGCGAGGTCAGCTACGACGCGCCCTTCTCCGTCTACATCCCTTTCGCCGCCGGCCTGACGCTCCTGCTGCTGATCACCTTCAAGCTGGATGGGGTCTACAACGGCCCCCGAGGCGTCTCCTGGTTCGACCAGATGTACGCCATCGTCAACAGCACGGCCAAGGCGATCATCATCCTCTTCGCCGTCGTCTTCGCCACCCGCCCTCTCTACTACTCCGGGCTGATGTTCCTGGAGGCCGGCGCCCTCATCATCCTTCTGCTGGGGGCCAGCCGCTTCGTTCGGGGGGAGATCGAGGCCCGGCTGCGCAAACGGGGGATCGGCACCGAGCGGGTGGTCATCGTCGGGGCCGGCGAGGTGGGCCGGGCCGTGATGCGCACCCTGGTCGCCCGCCCGGAACTGGGCTACCAGGTCGTGGGCTTCGTGGACGACAACCCCGAGCGGGGCCGGAAGAACATCGGCCGCTTCCGGGGGTTGGGCGACCTGGAAAACCTGGCGCGGGTGATCGAAGGCGAAAAGGTGGACGTGGTGATCATCACCCTGCCCTGGATGTATCACCGCAAGATCATGAACATCGTCCGGGAGTGCGAGCGGAAGCAGGTGCGGGCCCGCATCGTCCCCGACCTCTTCCAGATGAGCCTCAGCCAGGTGGACGTGGACGACCTGGGCGGGATCCCCCTCATCGGGGTGCGAGAGCCGCTCATCGGTCGTTGGCAGGAGCGCTTCAAGCGGGCGATGGACATCGCCCTGGCTGCCCTGGCCCTCCTGGTGCTCTCCCCCCTGATGGGGCTCATCGCCCTGTTGATCCGCCTGGACTCCCCGGGGCCGGCCCTCTTCCGCCAGGTGCGGGTGGGCAAAAACGGTCGGCACTTCGTCATCTACAAGTTCCGCTCAATGCACATCGGTGCCGAAGCGGAGCGCCGACGGTTGGCCGCCCTGAACGAGGCCGATGGCCCCCTCTTCAAGATCCGAGACGATCCCCGGCGGACGCGGGTGGGGCGGTGGCTGCGGCGCACCAGCCTGGACGAGCTCCCCCAGCTCTTCAACGTCCTGCGGGGGGAGATGAGCCTGGTCGGACCGCGCCCCCCGCTGCCCGAAGAGGTCCGCCAGTATCAGGAATGGCACAAACGCCGTCTGGAGGTCCGTCCCGGCATCACCGGCCTCTGGCAGGTCAGTGGCCGCAGCGAGCTGACCTTCGACGAGATGTGCTTGCTGGACATCTACTACATCGAACACTGGTCCCCGGTCCTGGATTTCAAGATCCTGCTGCGCACCATTCCCAAGATCCTGACCGGGGACGGAGCCTACTAGCGTACATCGGAGGCCACGCTATGTTCACCCTATCGCGCTCAGATCGCGAGGAGTTGGTCGAGTTCCTGCAGGACCTGATCCGCACGCCCAGCCCGTCCACCCAGGAGGAGGCCGTCGCCATCCGCATTGCGGCGGCGATGCGGCGGGTCGGCTTTCGAGAGGTCTTCACCGACCGGATCGGCAACGTCGTCGGGCGCTACGGCAGCGGCCGCGGCCCCATCTTGCTCTACAACGGCCATATGGACACGGTGGGGATCTCGGACCCCGAGGCCTGGCAACGGGACCCCTACGGTGGCGAGGTCGAAGACGGGATCATCTACGGGCGAGGCGTGGCCGACATGAAGGGCGCGATCGCGGCGATGATCTACGGCGTGAAGATGCTGGCCGAGGCTCGCGTCCGGCTGAAGGGCGACCTGGTCGTCGCCTGCGTGGTCCAGGAGGAGCCCTGCGAGGGGCTGGCGATGCAGGTCCTGATCGAGGAGGAGGGGCTGCGGCCCGATTGGGTGGTGCTGGGCGAGGCCACCAACCTGCAGATCAGCCGGGGCCACCGGGGCCGGCTGGAGATGCAGGTGACGACCCACGGGCGCTCCTGCCATGCCTCGAACCCCGACCTGGGGGAGAACGCCATCTACGCTGCCGCCCGTCTCATCTTCGGCCTGGAGTTGCTGGCGGACAAGCTGGGCTACGACCCCTTCCTGGGCCGGGGGACGCTGGCGGTGACCCACGTGGAGAGCAG
>WFUY01000221.1 GCA_015484715.1 Thermoflexales bacterium
GCCAGCAACTTCCTGGCCCGGGGCGAGTTCCACGACGCCCTGGGCATCTACACCGGCGGGGCCTTCCGCCCCTGCACGCCGGAGAACTTGGAGCGGTACGGCCCGCCGCGCGTCCAGTTCGTCCGCAAGTTCCCCAAGACCTTCAATACCGAGTACTGGCCCCGGCTGATCCGGGGGGCGCTGGACAAGGCCGGGCTGACCGTGGACGACGTGGACCTTTTCCTGTTCACCCAACTGAACCTGCGGACCATCGAGTTGATGATGGACCTCCTCGGTCAGCCGATCTCCAAGACCCACTGGGTGATGGACAAGTGGGGCTACACCGGCTCCCCCTGCGTGGCGATGGCCCTGGATGACGCCATCGCCCAGGGCCGTGGCCCCAACCCCGGCGACGTCATCGTCTTCTGCACCAGTGGCGGCGGGATCACGATGGCGGCGTCGGTCTGGCGGTGGGTGTGACGGAGGACGCAGGACGCAAGATGCAAGATGCAGGGAGCAAGAGGCAATGTACGTAGGCGACTATCTCGGCCGGCGGGCGATCTACAGCCCCGATAGGTTTGCGATCGTGGACGCGGGGAAGGAGCCGGAGTGGCGGCTGACCTACCGGCAGATGAACGAGCGGGCCAACCGGTTCGCCAACTGGCTGCGGAGCGTGGCAGGCATCGGGAAGGGGGACCGGGTGGCGATCCTGGCCCGCGACGGCGTGGAGCACCTGGACTGCTTCTTCGCCTGCTCCAAGCTGGGGGCCATCCACACCGCCCTCAACTGGCGGCTCCACTGGCGGGAGCTGGCGGAGATCGTTCGGAAGACCACCCCCACCGTCCTCATCTACTCCGACGACTTCAGAGAGAAGGTGGCCCGGCTACACAACGCCACGCGGAACACGGAACACGCCATACGCCATTACCTCCACGTCGAAGGCGAGGGCATCGAGGGCAGCCTCCCCTTCGAGACCACCCTTCAGGGGAGCCCCGCCGATCCGGTCACCTGTGAGACGGTCGAGGCCGAGGAGATCGTCGCCCTCATCTTCACCGGCGGCACCACCGGCTTCCCCAAGGCGGCCCAGGTCTCCCACCGGATGATCGCCTGGAACACGCTGAACACCGTCATCCACGACCTGACCCACGACGACATCTACCTCAACGTCTTCCCCCTGTTCCACACCGGCGGCCTCTTCGTCTACACCCTGCCCCAGGTCATCCTGGGCGGGACCACCATCCTGATCCGCCAGTTCGACCCGGAGCGGGTGCTGAGGCTCATCGAGCAGGAGCGGGTCACCGTCTTCGCCGGCGTGCCGACGATGTACCAGATGCTCACCCAGGCGGCGAACTGGGAGGAAGCCGATCTCTCGTCGCTCCGCTTCTGCACCAGCGGCGGCGCTCCCCTGCCGGTTCCCCTGGTGGAGCAGTACACCCGCGAGAAGGGGGTGCGCTTCAAGCAGGGCTTCGGGATGACCGAGTTCGGCCCGGGCATCTTCGCTCTGGCCCCCGAGGACGCGGTCCGCAAGGCCGGTTCCATCGGTCGCCCTAACTTCTACGTGGACGCGCGGGTGGTGGACGACGACAACAACCCGCTGGGCCCCAACCAGGTGGGGGAGCTGGTGCTCAAGGGGCCTTCCCTCTGCTCCGGCTACTTCGGCGATCCCCAGGCCACCGCCGGGATGCTGGACGAAGCGGGGTGGTTCCACACCGGCGACCTGGCCCGCTACGACGAGGAGTGGTACTTCTACATCGTGGATCGCAAGAAGGATATGTTCATCTCCGGCGGGGAGAACGTCTACCCGGTGGAGATCGAAAAGGCCCTGTACGAGCATCCCGCCGTCCACATGTGCGCCGTCATCGGCGTGCCCGACCCCAAGTGGGGGGAGGTGGGGCTCGCCTGCGTGGTCCTCAAGCCGGGGGCCACTGCCACCGAGGAGGAACTGATCGCTTTCCTGCGGGATCGGCTGGCCCGCTACAAGGTGCCCAAGCGGGTGGTGTTTATGGACCGCCTCCCCATCTCCGGCGCGGGCAAGATCCTGAAGCGGGAACTGCGGGAGCGGTTCGCGTAACGGAATACGCAACACGCAATACGTGAAACGTCAAACGTCAAGCGTCTGGCATTCGGAGGTGAACTTATGGGCGACATACCTACCCTAGAGGGTGTGACCTCGCAGATGGTGCAGACCGCCCGACTCAGGATGCACGTCCTCACCGCCGGGCCGGAGGAGGGCACGCCGGTGCTCTTCATCCACGGCAACGGCTCCTCCTCGACCTTCTGGGAGGAGACGATGCTGGCGCTGCCGGAGGGGTTCCGAGGCATCGCCCCCGATATGCGGGGCTACGGCGACACCGAGCCCCTGCCGGTGGACGCCACCCTGGGCCTGGGCGACATGGTGGAGGACGTCCGCTCGCTGGTGGAAGCGATGGGGCTGGGCAAGTTCCACATCGTCGGCCACTCGATGGGCGGGGGGGTCGTGATGAAGTACGCCATCGCCTACCCGGACGATCTCCTCTCCATCACCCTGGTGGACACTAGGTCTCCCTACGGCTACAGCGGGAGCAAGGACGTGGATGGAACCCCCTGCCACGAGGACGGGGCGCCGGCCGGGGCCGCCGGCGTCAACCCCGACTTTGTCAAGCTGATGGCGGCCGGGGAGCGGGGCACCGAGAACCCTATGGCCCCCCGCAACGTGATGCGCCAGTTCTACTTCAAGCCGCCCTTCATCCCCGAGCGGGAGGAGGACCTGCTCAGCTCCATGCTCTCGACCCGGGTGGGGGAGGACTGGTATCCGGGCGACTCGGTTCCCTCGGAGCACTGGCCGGGGGCCGCGCCGGGGAAGCGGGGGGTGATCAACGCCATCAGCCGCAAGTACTTCGACGCCAGCGGCATCGTGGAGATC
>WFUY01000222.1 GCA_015484715.1 Thermoflexales bacterium
GGGGGGGCTCCCAAGAGGGGTTGTCCAGACTTTCGCACCGCTTTGTGCCCTTTGAGCGCTTGGTGCCCTCCGTGTCCCTCGCCGTGGCCGGAGCGGACGAGCTGGCAACGGATTGGGGAGCGGATTGAGCGGAGAGGGGAGCTCTGATGTTTGTAGAACGTTTGTACGATCGAGGTAACTGAGGTATAATGGATAGTAGCCCGAAGGGTGCCCCGGTTCGAGGGGCGATCTTGCATACCCAGTGAAGGAAGGCCACCCTTATGACGCCCCTTCCCGTTCAGATGAGCTTGGCCTTCGACAGCCCAGAAGCGCTCTCCGAGGAGAGTGGAACGCTGCCCATAGACCTGGCCTTTCCCGTGGAGGAAGCCAACGCTTTGGCCCGGTTGGAGTCCTTCAACAAGCACCTTTACCGTCCGAACACCTACCTACACAAGTGGTGGGCCAGGCGCTGTGGAACGACCTTTCGCTACATCCTCAAACAACTGGTGGACCTGCCGGAGCGGCAATCCTTCTACGCACCGGGTGGGCTGGAGGGAAAGGTCATCCTCGACCCGATGATGGGCGGCGGAACGACCCTGCACGAAGCCATTCGGATGGGGGCCAACGTCGTCGGCGTGGACCTGGACCCCATCCCCGTGCTGCAGGTGCGGGCCACCCTGCACTGGACCCCCGTCGAGCGCAAGCAGCGGGCCTTCGCCCAATTCTTCAAGGCGATGCGGGAGGCGCTGACGCCCTTTTACCACACCGCCTGTCCTTCTTGTGGGCGCAGGTCGGAGCTCCAGTTTGTCCTCTACGGCTTGCGTCGGCGGTGTGCGTGCCGAGGTGTGGTGATGGTGGACTCCCTCCTCCTCCGCCAGGAGAACGACGGTCGGGAGGTCCGGTTGTGCCCCACCTGTGCGGCCGTCTACGAGGGAGAGCACGCCTGCCCTCGGTCGGGAGAAGCGCCCGTCATCCTGCCGAAGGGGACAAAGCGGTGCCCACGTTGTCAGGCTCCTCTCCGCGATCTGTTGGACCTGCCCTTCCCCGAACGATACCGCCCCCTGGTCGTTGTAGGGCAGTGCCCGGAGCACGGCCGCTTCTTCAAACCTTTCGAGGAGGCCGATGCCCGCATCCTGGAGCAGGCCAGGGATGCGGCCGGGGCGCTGGATTTCGGCGATCCGGCTGCCTTCGACATCCATCCCGGGCCGAAGTCCAAGGACCTGTTGCGGCGCAATATCTCCAGCTTCCTGGAACTATTTACACCCCGACAGTTGCTCTACCTGCATCACGCCCGGCAGGTGCTCCGGCGATATGCCCATCCCGAGCGCCTCTGGTTAGGCCTCTTGATCTCGACCTCGCTGGAGTTCAACGCACTGCTGTGCGGCTACAAAGGTGCCGACCGACGGCGCCCCGGAGCGATCCGCCACGTCTTCTCCCATCACGCCTACTCGTTCCCCTACACCGCCCTGGAGAACAACCCCGTCTTCCCAGGTCCGACCTCGGGAACCCTGCAACGGCTCTTCCGGGACCGGATTCTGCGGGCCGCCCGGTGGGCTGCCAAGCCTGTCGAGCGGAGCCTGCGCCAGGGGAAGGTGACCAAAGTGGTCTTGCAGGGAGAGGTAGATGGTGGACAGGAAGTTTTCGACTTCGATGACCTGCGCCGGGGAACTCGCCGGTTTCTGGTCCTTCAGGGGAACTCGGCTGCCCTGGAGCTCCCCGAGGACTTTGCGGACTTCGTCGTCACCGACCCGCCCTACTACGACAGCGTGCAGTACAGCGATCTGGCGGCCTTCTTCCGTGCCTGGTTGCAGTATCTCCTGCCCGACGAGGCCCGTTGGTCCTACGACCATGCCGCGTCCGCCGTCTCCGAGGGCGATCTCCCGGGTCAGGCGAAGTATGGTGAGACGCTGGCCCGAATCTGGCAGCAGTGTGCCCGGGCTCTGAAGAAAGAACGCGGTCGGCTGATCTTCACGTTCCACCACTGGAGCCCGGATGCCTGGGCAGAGCTGACCATCTCGCTGAAGCGGGCCGGGTTCACCCTGGTCAACCGGTACGTGGTCTTCTCCGAGAACCCGGTTTCCGTGCACATCCGCACGCTCAAGGCCCTGAAGCACGACACGATCCTGGTGCTCAAACCCGGGCGTTCCTCGGATGAGGAGCCGTCTCGATGGCCCCGGCCGGACGTGGTAGATGCGTCGGACAGCTACCAATTCTGCCTGGACTGCGGCAGCGCGTTGGGGTGGTTCCTGGACTCGCCCCTGGATGAGGGGAGGATACGGAGCCTCTGGAGGCGATTCCTGAGTCCTTCCAATGGTCAATCCCTTCCTGCGCGGTGATTACCCACAAGTGAGCGAGAGAGTGGTCTGTAGCAGGCCGTCCACGAATTACTCACAAATGCACGAATGAGGCGGTCCTTAATTCGTGTATTCGTGCCCCATTCGTGGACGGCTAGTCCCCCTATCTCCAAAGATATGGGCAATCAC
>WFUY01000223.1 GCA_015484715.1 Thermoflexales bacterium
GAAGCAGTTCCTCCCGCGCGGCAAGAAGGGCTTTTCGCTGGTTCTGGCGGTGCCGCCGGTCCCCCGCCGTCAGCGTCGGGGAGCGCTCCAGGACCTCCAAGACGGTGAGGGCCTGGTCGTAGTAGTGCAGCGCTTCCACGTCGGCGTAGAGGGCCCGAGCCTTGCGCCCGCTCCACAGGAGATAGTTCAGCGCCTTGTCGTGCTCACCGGCCTGGATGAAGTGGTGGGCTAGGTCGGGGATCACCTGTTCCAGGACGTTGGCCGGCTTCCGCTCCAGGGCGTGCCCCACGTGGCGGTGCAGCCGGGAGCGGACGATGGAAAGCATCTCGGCGTAGAGGACCTGGCGCACCAGGGGGTGGGTGAAGCGTAGCACCACCCGGGTGCCGCCGTTCAGCTCTTCTTCGCTTACTCGCAGGACCTGCAGGTCCAGCACTTCGTCCAGGCCCAGCAGCACTTCTTCTTCCTTGCGGCCCGTCGCGGCGATCAGCAGGTTCATCTCGAACTCGAAGCCCAAGACGGCGGCGTGGCGCAGCAAATCCAGGGCCTCCTCAGAGAGGGATTCCAGACGATGCAGGACCAGCTCGTCCAAGGTGGCCGGGGTGAGGGATTCCACCTGGCGGCGGTTGCGCCCCTGCTGGGGACGCTGGAGGTAAGCCCGCACCATCTCTTCGATGTAGAGGGGGTTGCCCTCTGTCTCCCCGTACAGCCAGAGGGCGAAATCGGGGGGCACCTGGCCGGGACCGGTGATCTCCAGCGTCATCTGGTGGACGGCGACGGGACCCAGCCGGGAGAGGCGGATGAGATCCACACCCGGCAATCCTGTCACTCGGTTCAGCCATTCTTGCAGCGGGCGATCTTCTTCCAGGTCGTCCCGATAGGTGACGCAGAAAAGGACCCGGGGGAGGTTGGCCCGGACCAGGTACTCCAGCAGGGCCAGGGTGGAGAGGCTGGCTGCTTCCAAGTCCTCAAGGATGAAGAGGACCGGTTGACGCTCGGCCAACTGTTCGAGGAAGCGCTTCATCCCCTCGAAGAGGCGTTGCTGCCCTGATGTGGGGTAGCCAGCGGTGTTGCCCTCGGGGTGGGAGGGCCTGGGCGCAGCCTGGGCTTCGGGGATGAGCCGGGGCAGTTCGGGGCTGGAGGCGAGGAAATCGCTCAGCAGTAGGATGTCCCCCGGATTGCGGCGCAGGTGGTGGCGGATGGCGTCAATGAAGGGACGGTAGGGGAAGAGGCTCCCCGGTTCCACCTCGCGCCCCGTTAGGATGGTGTAGCCCTGGACTCGGGTGATCATCTCTTGGAGGAGGCGGGTCTTGCCGATGCCCGGCTCCCCGGTGATCAGGACCAGTCCCCCGCCGCCCAGGAGGGTGTCCTGGACCCGCTCCAGGAGCCGGGCGATCTCTGCCTCGCGGCCCAGGAGGGGAAGCATCGGCCCGACGGAGAGCAGTCCCTCCAGCACCCGGCGCAAGGAGGCCGCCGAGGGGTAGCGAGCGTCGGGGTCCCGAGCCATCAGCCGCAGGACGACGTGGGCCAGGGGGGCGGCCAGATCGGGTCGCCGGCGTCGTGGGTCGGGCGGAGCCTGATGCAGCTTGGCTGTGAGGAGCGCCTCCTCGCTGGAAGAGGCGGCGAAGGGGCTGTGGCCGGTCAGCATCTCGTATAGGAGGGCCCCCAGCGCGTAGAGGTCAGAGGCCGGCCCCACAGTGCGTCCCTGAAGCTGCTCTGGCGAAAGGTAGATGGGCGAGCCGACGTAGGCGGGCACCTTGTCGAGAGGGCGGTCGGTCAGGGGGCGGTTCAGCCCAAAGTCCAGCAGGCGGACCTGACCGTTCTCCTGGATCAGGATCGTCTCCGGGGCCAGGCCCCGGTGGAGGGCCCCCCGCTGATGGGCGTGCTCCAGCGCCGAGGTGATCTCCAGGGCGATTTGGAAGGCCTGGCGGACCGGCAGAGGGCGGTGATCCTCCAGCATCTCCCGCAGCGAGCGCCCCGGCGTGTACTCCATCACCAGGTAGTGCAGATCCTCCGCCTTCCCCATTTCGTACAGGGTGGCGATGTGGGGATGTCGCAGGCTGCGGCACGCCTCGGCGGCGGCGAGGAAGCGCTTGATCGCCCGTTCTCCCCAGGAGGGGGAGAGCACCTTGAGGGTGACCAGCCGGTTGAGGTGGTGGTCCAGAGCCTTGTAGGTGGTGCCCCACAGGTCCCGGCTGATCAGGGCCTGGACCTCGTACCGCTCGTCCAGCGTCTGGCCGGGGACGAGGGGGATGCGGTGGCGCATCGCTTCCTTGGCCTCATCAACGGTCTCGTAGAGGGCCAGGATTCCCTCGCTGTCCATCCGCCGGAGGGCGCGGCGCACGTCCCAGGAAGGGTTGGCCAGGGCTAGGGCCTCCAGGTGCTGGCAACTACGCAGGATGGCCTGCAGGCCGGCAGCGTCCAGGTGAACCACTTCCCCCAGGTCCAGGATCACCCGAGAGGGCTCTCGGGTGCTCACCTCCTGTAGCGCCTGTTCCAGTTGGGGGGCCCGCTGGGCGTTGAGCCGGCCTGCGAGGGCCAGGATGGTGAACGGTCCCTCCTGCCGCCGGTCAATGGTCAGCCGGGCCTCCCGGTAGAGGTCCAACTCCAGGCCGTCGTAGGCGACCATGATCTCGCAGGGGGAGCGGGAGTAGTCCTTGGCTTGGTAGTTCCGGGCATCCTGCAGGATGGTCCAGATCTCCTCGTCGGTGTAGGTGGGGTCGTGGTGGAAGAGGAGCAGACGGCGCACGTTGGCCAGTGTGGCGATGTCCACGCCGATGATGGCGTTGCTGTGCCCCCAGTCTTCCTTGATCAGGGACTCCCGCAGGGTGAACATCGCATCGAAGATGAGGACGTCAGCGTCCCGGAAGAATTCAACGAAGTGGCGGGTGCCTGCCTGGTCCAAACGCTTATACTCGTTGTCGGCCGCGTAGACGACGCAGGCTTCGTCGTCCTCGATGCGGTAGCCGTAGGAGTTCCCCGGATGGTTGAGGCGGATGTTGCGGATGCGGGTGTTCCCCAAGGTGATGGTCTCTCCCTCCTGGAGGGAGATGAAGTGGATCTCCGCCTGCATGTAGTCCAGGCCGACGGGGAACCAGACGGGGTTCTGCTGGCCTCGGAAGCGGCCTTCCAGGTCGTCGTGGACGCCGTAGATGTAGAGGCGGTTTCCTCGGACGAAGGCGGGGCGGAAGAAGGGGAACCCCTGGATGTGATCCCAGTGGGTGTGGCTGATGAAGATGTGGGCCACGCCCTTTCCCTGGCCGAACTCTTCCTTCATTAATTCGATGCCCAGGCGGCGCAGCCCTGACCCCGCGTCCAGGATAATCAAGTTCTTGCCGCTACGGACCTCGACGCAAGGGGTATCGCCGCCGGCGGTGCCACGGATGGGGAAGGGCAGGGTCTCTACATAGGCGTGGACCTCGGTGGGGTCACTGAGATTGATGCCTTCAGCTTGTAACAGTGCTTGGATGATCTTCTCGGTGATGGTCTCAGACGTGATCGGTGAGGGAATGGATCCGCGCGTGCCCCATAACTTAAGCTTCATATCCCAGAACCTCGTTCGCTCTCTCCAATGCAGGCAAACACCGAGGTTAATTATACCATACTGTGCTGGGGAAAGAAAGGGCACGGGTCACACAGGGATTTCGCGCTCCCCGAGGCTTCCCGGCATCTTACGATCCGTCTGGAGCGCCAAGGAGAACCTCGGGGGGAGAAGGGTTCAGTCACGCCCCTGGCGCACCTTGGAGGGCTCGATCTCGACCACCACGGCGAAGGTCATTGGCCGGCGTCGAGTCTCATTGTAGAAGAACTTGCTCAGCGCGTTTTGGATGACCGATTGCAATTCATCGCGACTGCGGTGTCCGTTCTGGCGGAGCAGGTCCAGTACCTGGCTGCGGGCATTCTCCAGCAGGTCGCTGGCCTCCCGCAGGTAGACGAACCCCCGGGAGAGGATCTCCGGCTCGGCCAGCGGACGGTGAGTTCGGGCGTCTACCGGCACCACGACGATGACAAAGCCCTCTTCGGCCAGCACCTCTCGGTCCCGGATTACCGCCGGCCCGATGTCCCCCACGCCGGAGCCGTCCACGAAGACGTAGCCACCGGGCACCCGATCCCCGATGGTCATCGTCTTCTCGTCCAGCTCGATCACCGTCCCGTTCTCGACCACAGCGATCCGGTCGGGTGGGATCCCCAGCTCCTGGGCCATCAGCGCGTGCTGCTTCAGGTGGCGCAGTTCGCCGTGGATAGGGATGAAGTAGCGGGGACGGATGAGGTTGATCAGCAGCTTCTGCTCTTCCTGGCTGGCGTGACCGGAGACGTGGACGGGGGCGATGGGGTCGTAGAGGACGTTGGCCCCCCGTTGGAAGAGCCGGTTGATGATGCGGTGGACCATCTCCTCGTTTCCGGGGATGGGGTGGGCCGACATCACGACGGTATCCCCCTCCTGGATGCGCAGGTGACGGTGTCGGCCCAGGGCCAGCCGGCCCAGGACCGCTGTAGGTTCCCCCTGGGTGCCCGTCGCCATAATGGCCACCTGGCGGGGTGGCAGCCGATTCACCTGGTTCAGGTCAATGAGCAGCTCCTGGGGGATCTCCAGATACCCCAGGGAGCGGGCCATCTTCACGTTCTCCAGCATCGTGTGGCCGGCGATGGCCAGCTTCCGCCCGTGCCGCTGGGCGGCGTTGGCCACCTGTTGCACCCGCGAGATGAGGGAGGCGAAGGTGGCGACGATGATCCGGCCCGGGGCCTCGCGGAAGACCCGGTCGAAGGCGTCGTCAATGACCGCCTCCGAGGGGGTCCAGCCCGGTTTGTCGGCGTTGGTGCTGTCGGCCAGGAGAGCCAGGACGCCTCGGCCCGCGAACTCGGCCAGCTTGGCGAAGTCCGGTGGACGGCCATCCACCGGCGTGTGGTCGAACTTGTAGTCGCCGGAGTGGACGATGAGCCCCACCGGCGTGGTGATGCCCAGCCCCACGCTGTCGGGGATGCTGTGGCAGACGTGGAAGGGTTCAATGGTGAAGGGGCCGAGGGTGAAGCGGTCCCCGGCCTCCATCAGGCGGACGTCGGCCATGTCCTGGAGCTTGGCGTTGCGAAGCTTGACTTCGATCAGCCCCTTGGTGAGCCGGGTGGCGTAGATAGGGGCTTGGATCTCCCGTAGGATGTAGGGGAGGGCTCCCGTGTGGTCCTCGTGACCGTGGGTGACGAGGATCGCCCGCACCCGGTCCTTCTTGTCCAACAGGTAGTTGAAGTCGGGGATGATGAAGTCCACCCCCAGCATATCGTTTTCGGGGAACATAATGCCCCCATCCACGATCAGGATGTTGCGGCCATACTCGATGCTCATCATATTCTTGCCGATCTCCCCCAGGCCACCCAGGGGAACGATGCGGAGTTTTCGGCTTGCCATAGACGTGATCCTCCCAGGATAACAAAAAAACCGCCGACGCCGTGGCTGGCCCAGCGGTTCCCCCCAAAGACCTCTCTTGAACGATCCAACGGTGCCTCGGTATGGTAACACAACTTGCCCATTCCGTCAAGGAGAGGGAATCCGGTGATTACCCATATCTTTGGAGATAGGGGGACGAGCCGTCCACGAATGGGGCACGAATACACGAATGAAGGACCGCCTCATTCGTGCATTGGTGAGAAATTCGTGGACGGCCTGCTACGGACCACTCTCTCGCTCACTGGTGGGTAATCACCGCGAGGGAATCCGAATCCCGCAGAGAGGGCCTTGACATCGGCTCCCTTTTGGTGTATACTGACTACGAGTCAGTAACTGACCGGCGGTTAGTAGAAAGGGGGAGCGGTGGCCACAGCAGCACGCCGGCGGCGGGAGCGGGAGCAGCGCCGGGAATCCATCCTCCGGGCAGCCCGAGAGGTCTTCTTCCGGCGGGGCTTTCACCGGGCCACCGTGGACGAGGTCGCCGAAGTCGCCGAGGTCAGCAAAGGGACCGTTTATCTCTACTTTGAGAGCAAAGAGACCATCCTGGCCCATCTCCTCCTGGAGGGATTGAACGAACTGGTGAAGCGCCTGGAACGGGCCTTCGCCCCCGAAGAAGCCCTGGCAGCCGATGTGCGGATTCGCAGGCTGGCCAGGGCTTATCTTTCTTTCTTCCAGGAGGAGCCCGACTACTTCCGGCTGCTCATGGCCCTGGACCGGGGGCGGTTCCAGGAGACGGTGCCCGAGGAGGTCTACCAGCAGGTCCTGACCCAGAGCCTGCGCGGGCTCCACTGGCTGGTGCAGGCCGTCCAACAAGGGGTGGACGAAGGCCGCTTCCAGGTGGAGGATGCCCGGCAGGCTGCCGGTGTCCTCTGGGCAGCTCTCAACGGCGTCCTCGTCCTGCTGGGCCATCCCCTCCGCCGCGAGATCTTGGCTTCTGAGCTGGAAACCCTCTACGAAGCCGCCCTGGAGACCGTGCTGCGCGGGTGGCAGTGCGAAGGGCGTAAAACGTAGGGCGTAAAGCGTAAGGCGTAAAACGTAAGGCGTAAAACGTAGGGCATAAAGCGTAAGGCGTAAAACGTGACCGAGAGAGGAGGATACGATGCGCGATGTCGTTCTCATCAGCCCGGTGCGCACGCCGGTGGGCTCCCACGGCGGGGCGCTGCGGGACCTGCGGGCCCAGGACCTGGCCAAGATCGTCTTCGAGGCGGTGTTGGGACGGACGGGCCTGGAGCCGGCCTTGCTGGACGAGGTGATCCTGGGCAACATCGGGCAGCCTTCCGACGCGGCCAATATCGCCCGCGTCGCTGCGCTGATGGCCGGCATCCCTAAAGAGGTGCCCGGCTTCACCGTCCAGCGCAACTGTGCCTCCGGCCTCCAGGCCATCACTTCGGCCTATCAGGCGATCCAGGCCGGCGACGGCGAACTCTTCCTGGTCGGGGGGACGGAGAGCATGAGCAACATCCCCTACATCATCAAGAAGGCCCGCTGGGGGCTGAAGCTCCGTCACGCCGAGTTGACCGATGCCCTCTGGGAGGGGCTGACGGATCCCATTGCCGGCCAGATCATGGGCCGCACCGCCGAGAACTTGGTGGAGCGCTACGAGATCAGCCGCGAGGAGCAGGACGAGTACGCCGTCAACTCCCACAAGAAAGCCTTCCGGGCCACCCGGATGGGCAAGTTCCGGGACGAGATCGTGCCCGTCGAGGTGATCAAGCGGGCCGCCGGCCGCGAGGTCGCCAAGGAGGTCATCACCGAGGACGAGAGCATCAACCCGGCCCTGACCGTCCAGAAGGCGGCCCTCTACCCGGCCATCTTCAAGGAGGGGGGCTCAGTGACCCCGGCCAACTCCTGCCCCATCAACGACGGTGCGGCGGCGATGCTCGTCGCCACGGCGGAGAGGGCGGCCGAGTTGGGGCTGGAGCCGATGGCCCGCATCGTCTCCTATGCCTACGCCGGGGTGGACCCCGCCTACATGGGCATCGGCCCGGCCTACGCCATCCCCAAGGCGCTCCAGCGGGCCGGCCTCTCGCTGGACGATATTGACCTCATCGAGCTCAACGAGGCCTTCGCCGCCCAGGTCCTGGCCGTTGCCATCGAGATGGAACGCCAGGGGCACAACTGGGACTGGGAGAAGGTGAACGTCAACGGCGGGGCCATCGCCCTGGGCCATCCCGTGGGCGCGACGGGGGCCAAGATCACTACGACCCTGCTCCACGAGATGAAGCGCCGCAAGGTCCGCTACGGCCTCTCCACGATGTGCGTGGGTGGCGGGCAGGGCGGCGCGATGATCGTCGAGAACCTGATGCTCTGAGCGCGGCCGACGGTCGGTCACCGGCCGCCGGTTGTCCAGCTTAAGGAGGGAGCGATGTACATCTTCAAGGTCGCTGTGGTGGGCGCCGGCATTATGGGCGCCGAGATCACCCAGGTGGTCAGCTATGCCGGGTTGCCGGTCGTGATGAAGGACATTGACCAGGCGATCCTGGACAAGGCGATGGATCACATCCGGGGCATCTACCAGCGCCGGGTGGACAAGGGGAAGATGAGCCCCGGCGATATGGCCTCCAAGATGGATCTCATCACCCCCACGCTGACCTACGACGAGTTCGGCGACGTGGACCTGGTCATCGAGGCCGTCCCGGAGCGGATGGAGATCAAGAAGCGGGTCTTCCAGGAGCTGCACGAGGTCTGCCCGGAGTCCACCATCTTCGCCAGCAACACCTCTGCCCTCTCCATCTCGGAGATGGGAACGGCCAGCGGGCGGCCGGAGAAGATGATCGGGATGCACTTCTTCAACCCGGCCCACGTGATGAAGCTGGTCGAGGTGATCCCCGGTCTGGACACCTCCCAGGAGACGGTGGACGACATCGTGATGTTCAGCGAGACGCTGCGCAAGATCCCCGTCGTGGTCAAGGAATGCCCCGGCTTCCTGGTCAATCGGCTGTTGCTGCCCTACCTCAACGAGGCCGTGATGGCGCTGGAGGAGGGGGCGGCCTCGGCACCGGAGATTGACAAGGCGATGGTCGAGTTCGGCATGCCGATGGGCCCCTTCACCCTGATGGATATGCTGGGGCTGGATGTGGCCTACGACGTGGGCCAGTACATGGGCGAGGAGTATGGAGAACGGATGAAGGGAGCGCCCCTCTTCGCCAAGCTGGTGGAACGGGGCCGGCTGGGGGAGAAGAGTGGCGCCGGCTTCTACGACTACCCCGGCGGCGAGACGGAGACGCTGGAGCAGATCATCCGGGAGCTCCAGGAGAGCGGTGAGGTGCCGACGGGGACCGAGTTCAGCGTGGACCGGCTGATCCTGCCGATGATCAACGAAGCGACCCTCTGCCTCCAGGAGGGCATCGCCAGCGCTTCGGACATTGATATGGCGATGATCGCCGGCACGGGCATGACCTACCACGGGGAGCGGATGGGGCCGCTGGCCGTGGCCGACGAGATGGGGCTGGACGTGGTGCTGGAGAAGCTGGAGGCGCTGCGGGAGCGCCTGGGCGAGCGCTTCCGCCCCACTTGGTCGCTGCGGCTCAAGGTGCGGGCCGGCCACCTGGGCAAGAAGGTCGGCCGGGGATTCCACGAGTATGCCTAACCGGTGCGAGAGAACGAGGAGCGGAAAATGGCCGAGTACCAGAATGTGCGCATTGCCATCGAGGACCGGGTGGCGACTTTGACCATTGACCACCCGCCGGTGAACGCTTTCAACCGCCAGACCCTCCAGGAGCTGGATGCGGCGCTGGACGAGCTGCTGGAGAACCCCGAGGTGAAGGCCATCGTCATCGCCGGCGCGGGCCAGTACGCCTTCGTCGCCGGGGCCGACATCAACGAGATCGCGGCCATCAAGTCCCGCGAGGAAGCGGAGGAGATGCTGCGGCTGGGCCATCGCGTCTTCGGCAAGATCGAGCGCAGCCCCAAGCCGGTCATCGCCGCCATCCACGCCGCCTGCCTGGGCGGGGGGCTGGAGATGGCGATGGCCTGCCACTTCCGCATCGCCGGCGACCGGGCCCGCCTGGGCCAGCCGGAGATCAACCTGGGCATCATCCCCGGCTGGGGCGGCACCCAGCGCCTCCCCCGGCTGGTGGGCAAGGCGAAGGCCCTGGAGATGATCCTGACCGGCGACCCCATCACCGCCCAGGAGGCCTACCGCATCGGCTTGGTCAACAAGGTCGTGCCCGGCAACGCGGTGCTCAAGACGGCCCGCGACCTGGCCCGCAAGATCGCCAGTAAAGGGGCCATCGCCGTCCAGGCCGGGATGACCGCCGTCAGCGAGGGACTGGAAGCGCCCACGCTGGAGGAGGGGCTGGAGGTGGAGTTGGCCCAGTTCCTGCGCCTGACGGAGACCGAGGATATGCGCGAGGGCGTGACCGCCTTCCTCGAGAAACGCCAGCCCAAGTTCCAGGATCGGTGAGGCGGTTGCGGCCGGAATGGCCGTCGGGAGATCGGGCGGTCGCGGGCCTGCCCCCCGGCGGGCAGCCCGCGCCGCCAAAGGGATCTCCCCGTAGGCCGGAATCCCTATTCCGGCGGGCTGAGCATCAAGGAGCACAGGCCGATGGA
This sequence comes from Thermoflexales bacterium, assembly GCA_015484715.1. Classification (GTDB taxonomy): domain Bacteria; phylum Chloroflexota; class Anaerolineae; order S140-20; family S140-20; genus S140-20. Next base: position 9,989 of record WFUY01000223.1, read on the forward strand.
TTTCCACTGGAGTGAAGAACAGGAGATGTTCCTCTCCCTCTTCCGCGATTTCGCCCAGAAGGAGGTGGCACCCCGCGCGGAAGAGACCGACCACCAGGAGAAGCCTCCGATGGAGGTCCTGCGGAAGGCGGCGATGCAGGGCTTCCTGGGGGCGACGCTCCCCGAGGAGCAGATGGGGGCCGGCCTGGACCACGTGAGCTACGGCCTCCTGATCGAGGAGCTGGCCAAAGCCTGCCTCTCCACGGCCCTCATCGTCGCCATCCACAACAGCCTGGTGGCCGAGACCATCCTGGCCTTCGGCAGCCCGGAGCAGCAGGAGACCTACCTGCCGATGCTGGCCGCCGGTGAGGCCATCGGGGCCTTCGCCCTCAACGAGGCCGATGCCGGGGCCGACTTCTCCCGGCTGACGACCCAGGCCGTCCGCCAGGACGACGGCTACCTGCTTCGGGGGAGCAAGTGGTGGGTCGCCAACGGCGAGATCGCGGGCCTCTTCATCGTCTTCGCCGCCTCGGACCCGACGGCCAACGGGCGGGGGCTCAGTGCCTTCTTGGTGGAAGCGGACACACCGGGCTTGAAGGTGGCCCACCGGGAGCCCACCTTGGGGCTGCGGGGGTTGCCTCTGAACGTCCTCTACCTGGATGACTGCCGGGTGCCGGCCGCCAATCGGCTGGGCGCGGAAGGGGAGGGCTACGCCATCGCCGCGGCGGCCTTGGACCGCTTCCGCATCGCCCTGGGCTCCGCCGCCCTGGGCATCTCCGAGGCGGCCCTGGCAGCCGGCGTCCGCTTCGCCTCCGAGCGCAAGCAGTTCGACGCCCTCATCGCCCAGAAGCAGGCGATCCAGAACTTCATCGCCGAGGCGAAGGCCCGGATCGAAGGGCTGCGCTACCTGGTCTATCACGCCGGCTGGCTCCTGGACCAGGGGGCCGACGTGGAGGAGGCCGCTGCCCTGGTCAAGCTCTGGGCCGGGGAGGTCGCCCGCTTCGTCACCGACAAGATGGTCCAGGTCCACGGCGGCTACGGCTACATGGAGGAGTACCCCATCGCCCGGATGTACCGGGATGCCCGCGCCCTGGGCCTGGTCGGTGGCCCCACGGAGCTGCAGCGGGTGACCATCGCCCGATCTCTCTTCGCCCCGCTGGGCGTGGAGATCCTGCCCTAAGTCAGGAGGGATGCCCGATGGACTTCACCCTATCCCCTGAACACGAAGCCCTGCGCCGACTGGTGCGGGAGTTCGCCGAGAACGAGGTCCGGCCCGTGGCCAAGGCGATAGACCGGGAGCACCGGGTGCCGATGGAGAACCTGAAGAAGGCGGCCAAGCTGGGGCTGTTGGGCGTCCCCTTTCCCCAGGAGTACGGGGGGATGGGGGCCGGCGAGACGGGCTACTGCATCCTGATGGAAGAGCTGGGCCGCGTCTGCACCAGCACCGCCACCTGCATCGGCGCTCACATCGGCATCGGGGCCATGTCCATCTACCTGGACGGGACCGAGGAGCAGAAGCGGAAGTACCTGACCCCCCTGGCCCAGGGGGAGAAGATCGCCGCCTTCGCCCTCACCGAGCCCGGGGCCGGCTCCGACGCCGCCGCCATCCGCACCCGTGCCGTCCGCGAAGGGGACAGCTACATCC
>WFUY01000224.1 GCA_015484715.1 Thermoflexales bacterium
CAGGCGAACGACACAGGTACTCTACCACAGTTTGGCGGAGGGGGCAAGGGTAGCTAACAGGCCGGCCACGAATGGTCCACGAATGCACGAGTGGGACAGCCTGTCATCGTGTATTCGTGGGGCAGCCAGCGGGGCTGCCCTCCTGTGAACGGCCCACCACCACCTACTTCCCCGGCCGCTTGTGGAGAATCACCAGGGAACAAAGCCCCTGCCCTAACGGCAGGGGCTCTCTGCAGCTTCGCCTGGGGGTTCCCGGTGGCCACACAGACCTTACAGCAGCACCAGGCACTTACCTGTTGTTTCTCAGGAGGACCGGCAGGTAGACACGCAGAGGATTGATGAGCACCGCAGAGAGGTTGCTCGCCTTGCACCACCGCCCTCCTTCACACACCCGTGCCTGGTTCTGTACGACCGCCGGAACAAAGGCCCGCGTCTCATCACAGGCCGGCAGTGGAAGCGTAGAAGGAGTTGCACTGTCCACACAGGCCGTGTTTGTCAAGATAGCGCCGGGTTGAGCGTTCACCACCGTCGTGATCGGGATGGTCCAGGTCTCTCCTGCCCGCAGACGATCTCGGTGCCAAACGGCAGGTGCTACATCCAGCGGAGACGGTGCGGAGGAGAGGAAAGAAAGCCCAACGGGCAGCGTATCTGTGACGACAACCTCCCTGGCATCGGACGGTCCCTTGTTGCCAATCCGCAAGAGATACCTCAGAATTCCCCCCCGAGGAACTCGGCCAGCACTACTCTCTTTCTCTAACACCAAATCTGCCTGGGCCTGGACGATAGCCCAGTCTAGAACCTCGTTATCCTCAAGATCATCGTCCGGGGTGCTGCTGGCGACAACCGCCGTATTGGTCAGGACATTATGGATCCCTGAAACGACCGCTCCCGGATCAGCCAGCACAACCATCCAAAATTGAACTGATCTACTTGGTGACAGAGAAGGAGTAGACCATATCACACGAGTAAACGGGGAAGTGCTCGTAACCACACTTCCGGGGCCCACTGTGATCAGATGCGTATTGAAGGGCACTATCTCCGTCACAACCACACTCTGGGCCACCGATGGGCCGTGGTTGGTGACCACAAGGGTATAGGTCAGCAGGGTACCCGCCGTAGCCGTCATAGGGCTATGGTTCTTCGTTATCTGTAGATCGGCCCGGCTTCCGATAGCGGTCTCCTCTTGAACCTGGTTATCCGTGGAATCGCTATCGGGGATGCCACTGCCGACTCCGGCCTCATTAACCAACTTCCCTGTGCTGGTGGGGCAAACGGTCACCGATAAAGAGAATGAGCGAGCCTCTCCAGCAGGGATTGTCCCCAACGTGCATACGAGTGGATTGCCACTACAGTTGGCAGGCAGGCCGTTCCAACCACAGATTCCCGGTGGCAAGGTGTCCGTCACGACGACGTTGAGGGCTTCAGAGGGGCCCGCATTGGTGATCCACAAAGTGTAAGTCAGCACACCGCCAGGATCTACCGGATTGGGATAGCCGACTTTGCTTATACTTAGATTCGCCAGCCCGTAGACATAGGCCGTGTCCACAGCGCTGTTGTTTTCCGAATAATCGTCCAAGGTCTTGCTTGCCACCCTGGCCGTGTTCGTCATCACGCCGTTGCTGCCAGGCGGGGTCCGCACGACGAGATATAAGCCCCAACTCTGCCCTGGCCGCAGGGTAGGAGTATACCAGGTCGCCGTTGTAACGCCGTGCTGAACGGTGACAGGCTGAGTCGCCGTGACAAACGTCGTGTTGACCGGCAACCAATCGCTGACGACCACATCTGACGCAATGGAAGGCCCCTCATTGGTCACCCGCAGCACGTAGGTCACCACATCGCCCGCAATCACGACCTCAGTTTCACGGCTCTTGGTGAGACGAAGGTCGGCAACGGGCTCGGTGGCCGTTGACGCCTGCGCTTGATTGCTCGTGGGATCGCTATCGGGCACGTCGCTATTCACCTCAGCTTCGTTGACCAACAGGCCCGTCGCCGTCAGGCAGACTGTCGCCGTGATCTGGAGTTTCCTGGTCGCTCCGGCAGCCATAGTGCCCAAATCGCACACGAGGGGATCACCACTGCAGCTGGCAGGCTGGGAGTTCACTTGACATATCTCGGCAGGCAGCGTATCGGTCACCACCACGTTTATCGCCTCGGAAGGCCCCTCATTGGTGATCAGCAACGTGTAGGTCAGCACACCACCGGGGCTCACGGGATCCGGCTCGTCCACCTTTTGGAGGCGCAGGTCCGCCTGACTGCCGATGGCCGTCCACTCCTGAGCCGTATTGTTGCCGGAAGAGGGATCAATATCACTGGACACCATCGCAATATTCTGCAGCGTACCCGTGCTATTGGGCGCTACCGAAGCGAGGATCTGGATCTCCGCGCTCTGCCCCGCCGGAAGGTCCAGACGCCATTCCAAGGGGCTAGGGCCGCTGGTTGTCACAGGCGTCGTGGAGATCACCTGCAGCTCCGTGGGCAGGAAATCGGTCACCGTGATACCACGAGCGTCAGAGGGCCCCGCATTGGTAATGGTCAACGTATAGGTCAGCAACCCTCCGGCCATCACAGGATCAGGATGGTCCGTTTTCTTGATACTAAGGTCCGCTTGCTGGACAACTGCTGTTTGTTCCTCGTCCTGGTTGTCACTAGAATCAGGGTCCCACGAATCACTTGACACAGTAGCTCTATTGACCAAGGTGCCTGAGCTGCCGGGGTCAACTTGAACAACAAGGGTGATCTCCCTCTCTGCTTGAGTCGGGATCTCACCCAAAGACCACCTAAGGGGATCAACGCTATCGGGACTCGGAGTTGCCCGTACAAACGTCATTCCATCGGGTAGTTCATCGGTCACTACGACATTCTGAGCACTGCCCAAACCCAACTCATTACGAATACGTAGTGTGTAGGTCAGCAATCGCCCTGCAACCACCACCGGGGCGCCGTCTTTTTCGATGCTCAAGTCCGCGACCTGGGCAGGCTGCATAATACGTGCTGAGGGGGATGGCCCAACCCTCTCTGTCGTAAAGGCCGGACGAGTCACCGACGATGCGACAGCAGGTGGAGAGAGGCGAAGGGAGTAGGTCAGAAATCGGCTTTCCCCTAAGGAGAGCCCCGGAACCGTGCAGGTGATCGTTAAAGGAGCATGAACAGATGATTGACATCCATCCGGTAGCGATTGAGGGGTCACCGAGACAGGTGAGGAAACGGTATCGGTGATTGTAAGGCTCCCTAAGTCACGGACACCCAAGTTGGTTAACTCAAGTGCGTAATCAACGACATCTCCGTAGGCCACATCCCCACGGGAAACAGTCTTTGAAAAACTCAACAGAGGAGTGAAATATATCTCGCTCCGCACCTGGTCCTGACTACGACCACCAACGACGTAAAGCCGTCCGGCACCAGATACGGCTACCGCATGATCACGCAATGGGAAAGGCAATTGCCCCGGAGAGGCAAGCCATGTCAAGCTACCATCATCTTCAATGTGAGCACGGTACATCACGTCTAAAGCATTCTCTGCATGGGGTGAGTTGGTTCCACCAAGAACGTAAAGATACCGTCCTGAGACTGCCGCGGACAACAGCCACATCTCCGGCATATCTGACATATCTGACATATCTTGAACGCTTCCCAAATCTTGCCAGGTGCTTAGGGCACCATCGTTTTCCACACGAGCTTTCCAGACCTTGTTAGTTGGAACACCAGATGGCCCAATGCCACCGATCACATAAATATACCTCTCTCCACCGTCCAAGCTGACCGCTACGGATGCGTGGCCGGACAGGGGTTCAGGCAAAGAGGCGGCCTCTTGGCGCCATCGCGAATCATCCCAATCATCGCAACGTACTCCCACGTCAATAGAGTACACCGCATTCGTATATCTGAAGCGCCCATCAATCCCCCCAATGACATAGATCCTGGTGCCCATCGCAACCGCAGCAAACTGAGCCCTCGGCCCCGGCAATCTACCTATGACTCCTATGACTCCCCCATTATGCCAGGTCCCACCCTCATACCAGGCACAGTGGACAGTGTCAAGCACCGTATTTCCTTCCATACCGCCCAAAGTGTACACCCGCCCATTGATGGACACGGATCTGTGGTAATATCGGGCCCGGTCCAAGAGGTAAGCAGGACTGTGATCTCCCTCCTCCAACGTTCCATCTTCGTTAATCGGATAGCAATACACCTCCGATGAATCCCCTCTCCCGGAGCGCCCACCAATGATGCACAATTGCTCACCATCTACCCCTGAGACCACGACGGCTTGGTGTCGCGCAATTGCCCGCGACGGCGATGGAAGAGCTTCAACCCAGTTGAGTTGCATTGGAGCACCAATAGCAGGGGTGACCGAGAAACCCCGACCCACCGCAACCCCGAGTAAGAGAAAGAGGCCTACAATGGCCAAAGCACCTTTTTCCCTCCAAACATCGCTGGAGTTCCCCCTCCCCAGTAGAGGCACAAGTTTTCGAATCATTGCCTCCACTCCCTAGTCACAACATTTACTGCACTTCCATAGATGCCCGGCTTGTTAACGGAGAACTCGGTCAAGGACAGATAGGTGGACAGGGCGGTGAGGGTTCGCCACCACCTCCCCCCCCCTCGACCACTCTATAGCTCCGAATCTCACTGTTCTCCGAAAGCCGTTCCCACTCCCAAGGCGCATCTACATGCCGCGCTACAGCGATATTCCAATAGTACGTTCCAGTATCTACTGAGAAGGCCGAAGTGCTCTCAATGTAAAAAGTGCCAGAAGTTTTCCCACCCTCGCAAACAACAAGCCCTCCTCCCCCATACCCATAATCCACGTATTGATAACTGTGAGGAGGGTTTTCTCTCGACACCCGGATAGCAAACCTCCAACCCGATGGCAGGCAATAGGGCCAGGTCCACTTTAACTCGATCCTGCTGCCAGCAGGGAACTCCGCACCATCGGGTGGCCCAACAAGCTGGGGGGCCGGAGCACAGGGTGTGATCACGCAAGCGGTGTTGGGATCATAATTCGGCGGTGCTGAGGGAACGGGTGTCTGCAGATTCCATGGAAGCGATGTGGACGTTGGGGGCAGGGTAGGCGTCATAGTGAGAATAGGCGTCCCTGTCGGCGTTGGAGTCGGGGTGGCCGTTGGTGTCGCAGTGTCGGTCGGCGTAGAAGTTGCCGTAGGGGTTGCTGTGGGGCTCGGCGTTGGCGTCTCGGAAGGACTCGGGGAGATCACTGCCACTAACCGGGTTGCGCTCGGCATCGGGGTGGATGTAACCTGCCCAACGACAAGCGATGCCGTCGGAGTCGTCGAACTGGGGAAGATAACACCCGCGACGCGGGAGAGGGGGATGAACATCATACAGGCCAACGCGGCGAGGACCAGCAACGCCCCCCCAAGGGCGATCCATCGCTCCCGCTGCTCATCAGGTTGCTCTCTACCTAACGCCGCCGCGCTGACCCGGGCCAGCCCTACCTTCGCATCCCGATGGTTAGGATCCAGTTTGAGGATCTCCGAATAGGTGGCGATCGCCTCAGCCCACTTCTCCTCAACCTCAAACTGCCGCGCCTGGGCGTACAGGGCCTCAACGCGCTGGGACTGACGGACCTGCTCCAGCCGCTCTTCAACGTCCTGGTAGCCGGGCTGGAGCTGCCGGACCTCTTCCAGTCGCCGGACCGCTTGTTCCCACCTTCCCTCCCCTTCTAGCCGTATTGCCTCCTCGTAAAGCTCGGCAACCCGCTGCTTTTGGAGAACCTCCTCCAGAAGCCGGTCTACATCCCGGTAGCCAGGGGCGATCTCCCGGATTTCCTGCAACGTCTCGGCTGCAGCCGCCCACTCTGCCGCTTCCCGCTGTTCTTGGGCTTGAGCATACAGCTTTGCCAAACGCGCCTGGCGCTCGGCGATGGCCCGCTTGACCGCCGCGTCCCGGTACTCTGGATCCATTTGCAGGACCCGGGAGAACCGATCAACGGCGCTCTCCCACTCCCCACCATTGAGGGCCTCCATCGCCCGGGTGTACAGCTCGTGAAGCCGCTTCTGCCGTCGTGCCTCCCCCAGCAAGGCCTGAACATCCTTGTAGCCAGGCTCCAACTGTTCCAGCTCCTGCAGCGTTTTGACCGCTTCGTCCCAGGCCTCGGCCTTTAAATGCTCCTGGGCCTTTTGGTAGAGGGCTTGCGCCTTCTGCTGGCGGACGGCGTAGGCAAGCCGCGAGGGCACGTCTTTGTAATCCGATTCCTGTGTGAGGATCTTCAGGTAGAGGTCCACAGCCTGAGGCCACCGCTCGTGGGCCTCGTGGTCTCGCGCCTCGTCGTACCAGCGCTGTAGCTCAAGCTGACGTCGGGCCTCCTTCAACTTGGTCGCCGCATCCCCCCCGGCATAGCTCTCGTCATAAGCAACAACCTGAGCCAGAATCGCCTCTGCTTTCTCCCAGGCCCCTCTATCATAAGCTTGCAGCCCTCGTCGGTACAACCGCTCCCAATCTAACTGCTCCTTCGCCCTCTTTAGCCCCTCTTGAGCCTGAAGATGGCCTGGTTGGTCTTCCAGCACCTTCTCATAACAAGCGGCCGCCTCCTCCCATTCCTCCCGCCGTTCGTGCTCCAGTGCTTTGGCGTAGGCTCGCTCCACCCGCTCCTGCCAGGCCCGATGGGCTGCTATCGCCTCCTCCAGCGCCTGGGCCATCGTGCGGGCATCGGGATAGCGCTCGTCGGGGTCCTTGCGGAGGGCCTTCAAGATCACCCGATCCACCGCCGGCGAGACGTTGGAGTTGAGCGTGCTGGGCGGAGGTGGCTCTTCTTCCAGATGGCCCCGCAGCACCTGTCCGACCTCCTCCGGATTCCCAGTGTACAGAAAGGGAGGACATCCCGTGAGCATCTCGTAGAGCACAGCACCCAAGGCATAGAGGTCAGCCCGGCCATCGGATGGCTTCTCTTGCAGCACCTCCGGCGCTGTGTACAGGATCGAGCCCGTGACCCCACCCTCTGAACTCGTCACAACCCGCGAGAGGCCGAAGTCGGTCAGCTTAGCTCTGAATTCCTCCCGATCCCGCCTGGTTAACAAGAGATTGCTGGGCTTGATGTCCCGGTGGAGAATTCCCTTAGCGTGCACTACCTCCAAAGCTCGGGCTGCTGCCAGCCCGATCCTCAGCGCATCAAGGACAGGCAGACTCTTTTCCCGCTGCAGCCGATCGGCGACGGACCCGCCATCAGCGTACTCCAGAATCAAATAGGGTTCTCCCCCCTCCTCTTCGATCACATCGTAGATAGTGATCACATGCTCGTCGCGGATGCCGGCGATGGTCCGCGCTTCGTCCAAGAAGCGTTCGACGCTCTCCGGATCCTGGGCCCGACCGGAACGCAGATGTTTGATGGCCACCCGGCGGCCCAATTGCCGGTCCTCGGCCAGGTAGACGTCCCCCCAGCTTCCCCGCCCCAGGTGCTTCAATACTTTGTAACGGTTCTTCAACAGGCTACCAACCGCCAGGCCCATCGCTTCGCTCCTCGAATCCAGGGGAATAGGACAACGAATCTTGAACGAATCAACGAATGGGTGTAGCTCAAACTTGTTGGGGAGATGTAGAGGCGATCTGCAAGTTGTCCTTACGCCACCCCCTTTTGGTCACGCTCTAAACGGATCGCTATGCTCTCGACGTTTCAACCGTCTCACGATGACGAGCGGCTGGCTAACCGCACCGCCTCCAGCGACTTTTCTTCCCGGATCCACCGGCGCACCATCGGGACCTGAAAGCGACACACCTTCTGCTCCCGCCGATCCAACACTTCCCGTTGTCGAAGACGACTTACAATCTGATGAACCTCTTCCCGCTGCAAGTCATTCCCTTTACACAAATCGTCAATCCGTACCCACTCCCCCGGCCTGTGTGCCAACTCGGCCAAGACAAGACGTTCCCGCGCATCGGCGCTGTTCCACAGGTCCGCAAAGTAGGGATGGGCGGAGCGTACCGCCCGCTGAATTGCCTCTCGAGCATCGGCCACCGTTACCTGCCCAAAGGGGCCTGCCATCCGCCGCCTTGGGCTGTTCAAATACTGGACCAACTCAAAGCAGACGGCCTGGACCAGAAAGGGCTGCGCCCGAGTTGCTGTTAAGATGGCCTCGACCGCCTGCCTATCATAGCGGATCGGATAGCGCTCTGCAGGCAACTGGATCAGATCTCGCGCCGCTTCCCTCTCCAGATAGCTAACGTGGAGAGGTCGAACGCTGATAAAGTAGGAATGCCAGCTACGGGCCATCTCGTCCAGGGTACGCACACCAGCAAGCAGAAGGACCAACCAAGGTGCGTGATGTTGAATCAGATGTCGCAGCACATCTAGGACCGCCTCCTCTAGCTGTTTTTTCTCTATCGCCTCCTCGATTTTCTCAAACTCATCGAGGGCGAAGAGCAACAACCGACCCTCCAACCGCCGTCGGGCCTGCTCCAGCCAATCGTAAAAGGCGTGGGGTCCCCGGTAGTAAAAATCCTCCAATGCCACTGGCGGCAGGGCGATACGCCGCACTTCATCGGCCTGGCGCACTGCCTCGTCAGCTAGAGTATAAAGAAAGCGGTTCAGGCCATCCACCGGCGCTGTCTTCTGCAAGTCCACATAGACTGGAACATAGTCAGCTGGCAAGCGATTGGGCAATTGGAGAAGCAACGAGGTTTTGCCTGTGCGACGCTGGCCATGAAGTACCAGCGTTGGCTTTTGGACAGCGGTCAGGTCCTCCTGAATCCTAGCAAAGAGGTCCTCCCGCCCCACGAAGACATCCTCTCGATCTCGGGTAATCGGGTTCCCCGCGATATAGATGTTTTCAATGAGAACCGGTCCCGCGTCCCGGCGTACCCCCTTTAGCGCCTCAGCGACCGCCTCTCTCCAGCAACGAACAATGGGCAGCAATGAAGCTGCGACCCGACGATCTACCTTGTCCAGCGCCGCCTGCAATTCATCTAGGCCAGCTTGGGCTTTACGCAGGTTGATCCGCCAACCTGGACTGCCCAACGTTCGAATGGCTGCCTCGGCACTCTGGCTGACTTCGTTCAGCCGGGTCACTACACGTCGCAGGGCCAATGTAGGAAGGTCTACGGCTCGGGGAAACCAGCGCAGGAGCTCGGCTGCCTGGGCGATCTCAGGGATGCTCCGGCAATCGCGCAAGTCATGAGCGACGATGGCCGCCAGAGCAGCCTCGGCCGCCCAGCCTTGACGAAAAGTGCGAGCGATCCTAACGATGGTCTCCCGAGCAGTGGCTCGATCCTCTGCCAGTGCCAGACAGAGAAGCTGCTGGTCCAGCGTCCACAGAGGGAACCAGATCAACTCATCCCAACGCACCGGTGAAAGCTTGTAGAACCGCTGGACCCACTGTCCCGAACGGTCCGCCTTCACCGTCAAACGACTCAGCCCGGTGAGCATCATCTGCCAAGGCAATTCAACCAAGTAAAGAGGGAGCCGACGATACCCCAGGAGATAACCGTCCCCAAATCCCAAGAAGAAGAAGACGGCCAAAACAATAGCCAATGCTTCCTCATTAACCCCTTGATTCCCCGTCCGCAACAACAGGAGGCCCATCGTCAGCCCTCCTCCTACAGCGCTGATGCTGCCGAACCAAGAGGCAGCCGGACGCAGTGTGAAAGCAGCTATTGAGGCCAGACCTAGGATCACTCCCAGCACCAGCCCAACTGCGAGGCCGGTTCCGATGATTCCTGCGACCTGGCCTGTTCGGATGAGGGCGAGAAGGGGACGAAGACCGATAATGGTAACCAACGTGCCGGCCAGACTGACCGCCGGTCCCATCGTCAGGCCGAAGGCAAGCCCCACCCCTAGCAGACCAATAATGCCGACGAAGCCGCTAGCCAGAATGACCAAGAGCACGTTAGCCCACCAAAGGGAATCACCCAGCCGCCAAGCCACCGCCCCTCCCACAAGAGGCCAGACAATTGCACTAAGAACCACAGCCACCAGTGCCTGGAAGACAACACGACGCTCACCAGGATTCAAACCTGTGCGGACTTGCCAGACAGGCACGTTGGTCGCTAGGTACGACCCGGCCCCTCGGAGCTCATCGTTGAGAGCAAAGGGCCTGAAGAAGGCTCGGATGGAGAGCCTAAGCGCTTCCAGAACGAATCGGACCACCCTTAACCTCCCCCCAATCCTAACAATTGAGCCAACCACCGCAGGAAGTCACGACCCGTGAGATACCCTCCCCCAATCAGCGCAAAAACGAGGATCAAGGATGCAATGATCAGCATAGGCCGTAGACGCTGACCTGGCAGCACCAGGCTGACCGCTGTGGCGACAAGGACAGCGATAATTGCCACACCCGCGAAGAGTATGATCCGGTGTCCTGAGGAAATAGGGGGCAGCCCACCAGACCGCTCAGAAAGCCAAGGCCGCCGTAGAATCGTCCTCGACCGCCGGATCGAAGGCCGCACCTTGGATCGTCTTGGCGTCGGATACCGTCGCACTTGGGCAGCAAAGGCGTTGCTAAAGACTCGCCACTTTCCGTCAACCCTCTCTACCAAGCCCAAGCAAGCCAAGCGTTGAAGAACCGGCTCACTCTGATTCGTGTAAACGGCCTCCCCTACGACCATCTTCAGCGCAGCCTTCGCCTCGTTGTCCAGATGCTCCCACAACTGCTGAAAGTGGGGTTTCGCATCCTGGTTGAAACGCTCCCGCACCAGATCCGCCCGTCTATTCGCAGGCTCTGGCTGAACCTCGTAAAGGTGATGACAGGCTATCTGCAAATAAAACGGGTGCCGGCCTGCCAACTCCTCAACCAGTGCCTCCTCCTCTGGTGTGAGGATGACCCCCTCCCGCTCAAAGGGCACACGCCGCAGAGCCCGTGCTGCCTTCGGTTCTAACAATCCTAGCTCGATCTGAGAGAAGATGTTGAAGAAAGGAGAGGTCAACCCCTGCTTTTGAATCAAGTCAGCCAGGGGGATGCGGGAAGCCGTCACCAAGGCCAACTTCCCATGGCTTCCCAACGCCCGCAACCCCTCCAAGAAATCATCGCCGAACTCCTCAGGGTGCTGGACCAACTCCTCAAACTCATCCAGACAGAGGACGGGGCACACCCCATTATCCCGCAGCCGCTCGACCAACCGGGTGAAGCCAGCCATATCCGTCACCCCTCCCACATCCAGAAGCCCCCCCATCCTCTCGTTCAGTGCCCCCGCGACGGCGGTGACGAAGCCCACCACAGTGCGGTAACGGGCATCTTGCAAGTCTATGTACAGAGGGAGGTAATTCTGTCCCAGCTCATCCCGCACGGTCTGGACCAGCCGATAGAGCAGCGATGACTTCCCAATCCGGCGCAGCCCCACAATGGATATGCTCTGCATCGTGCGCAGGCGGGTGTACAACGTGCGCAGCTCTTCTTCCCGTCCAAAGAACATCTTCGGATCCGTTACCATTGGACCATAGCTGTAAGGATTGGGCATTGGGCTGTCTCCTTGCTGAAGATGACGCTCAGCCGGTCGAGAGGGGGTGGGCCGCCAGTGTCAAGGAGGCAAGACCCACTATCAGCACATCCCTGTCTAATAATCACGTCTAAACCCCACGATAAAACAGACCTCACAGCCCTGCGCCGGAACGCAGGCCCTATGCAGGCCCACACCATCCACCAATAGCACACCTTCGTTAGGGTTCCGCCAGGAATTGGTTAGATTTTCGTTAGGAAACCGCTACTCTGATTCGCGAAGCCACTGCCGTCGGGGTACGATGCAGGGGGGCAACGGGTGACCGGCAGCCCGGCGAGGTTATTCTCAAGAGGAACACCCACCGCAACACGATCTCTGGGTTGCTTGAGGTCAAATGGTCAGGTACCAGACGAGGCTAAAGAAGGGGAGGTGGAAAGCTTTCCCTCCGCGCCGATTCTATTGTAACCAAAAATAGTGCCCCAGTCAAGAACTATTTGCCCTTCCTGATCGCCTCCCTCCCCCCCTCCTCCGCCAGCCGCAGGGCGATGTAGGCCGGCCGGTAGCTCCCGTCGGGCCGCAGGAGGCTGTAGGCCGATTCCGGCCGCGACGGCCCCCACAAGGGCGCAATGTTCAGGTTCCAGAGAAACATCGGCCCCACCCAGGGCCGCGCATCCCCCCACCGAAAGGCCCGCACGATGTAGGCCGCCTGCTC
>WFUY01000225.1 GCA_015484715.1 Thermoflexales bacterium
ATCCGATAGGGAACCGACTGGGGGGTACGGGAGCTCACGCCGTCTACCTCAGCCTCCTCGATTGGCACCAGGTCGCCGACCTGATCCGCGCCCTGGGGAAGCAGGTTGCCCGGTGGCAGGGGGCCGACCCTCTGGTCCCCCAAGGGGGGGACGTCCCCCTGGACGATCTGAGCCGGTTTCTGCGGCAGGATGTGGAGCGGTTGGTTCACCGGACCCCGCTGGTGCTGCTGGTGGACCACGCCTACGAGGCCGACGAGGCTCTCCTGGCCGAACTGGAGCGCCGGCTGCTGGCCCCCCTGGCCACCCTGCCCCGGGTGCTGCTGGTGCTGGCCGGTCGGGGCAAGCCCTACCCCCGGGTCGCGCCGGAGCTGCGCCTCTACGTCGAAGAGCGGACGTTGGCCCCCTTCGACGTGGAGACGACGAAAGCCCAGTTGGAGCGCCAGGTGCCCGATAAGGCCGGTCAGGCCTCTCAGATTCAGCAGCGGTCGCGGGGCTACCCCCTGGCCAACTACCTGCTGGCCGCCGGAGACGATCTGGCCGCCGTCATCGAGGTGATCCTGGACCGCGTCGAACCCGAAGCGCGGACCTACCTGGAGGCCCTCTGCCTCCTCCGCTTCTTCACCGAGGACCAGATCCGGGTGATGCTGGCCGCCTACCACGATGACGACCGGTATCGGCATTGGGAGTACAGGAAAGCCCGCGAAGTCCGAGATCGCCTCCTCACCACGGCGCTGACCCACTGGGACTCGGAGCGTGGGGGGTATGTGGTGGACGAAGCGGTCCGCCTCCTCTTGGAGCAGCACCTCCGGGAGCGGGACCCCCGCTGCTGGCAGCGCCTCCACTGCGCTGCCTATCAGCTCTACCGCTCCTGGGCCGAGACCTACCCCCAGGCCGGGGCCCACCGGGCCGACTGGGCCGCCGAAGCCGACTACCACGCCCAGGCCCTCCGCCAGGCCGGATATGCGCCCGAGGGCTGTTGATCCCTATTCCAATCCGCCAACCCGCCAGATACGAGAGGAGAGGGAGAATGATAAGGGGAGTGTTGGACTACACCGGTGTTTGGGCAACGCCGAAGCTGATCAACCGGAAACCAATCCTTAACGAGATCCGAAAGGCGGTGAGGGACCGAGGGGCCCCTTACGTCTTCTACATCACCGGCCGGGGCGGGATGGGCAAGACCTTCCTGCTGCGGGAGGTGCTGCGCCGCCTTCGGGAAGGCCCCTGGAGCGAGCCGGAGGTCCTGGCCGCTCAAGATGTGGTGGACCTCTACCACCCCCCCGTCCACGTGGTGGAGGGGCTATGTCGGGCCATCCGGGCGGTGCTCCGGCCCGGCCTGGGCTACTTCGCCGACTTTCAGCAGGAACGGGAACGGCTGGCCCGGATCCGGCGAGACCTAGACCTCCGGGACATCGGTTGGCAGGAGGAGCGGATGCTCCACGCTTTCCGGGAGGACTTCCGCAGCCTGGAGGATGACTACCGGGTGGTGCTGGCCTTCGACACCGCCGAGGTCCTCCTCTACGAGCCCGACCCGGTGCAGCAGTCGCTGGCGCTGGCCCCGCAGGGGATCGAGGCCCGGGGGTGGCTGATTGAGCGCTTTCTCCCTTCTCTTGAGAACACCATCGTCCTGATCGCCGGACGTCCCGGCCCCCCTCGTCTGCGGGAAGACCTGCGGGCCGCCTTGGGGGAACGGCTCATCGAGCGCACCCTGGGACCGCTAGAGGAGCCCGACAGCTTGGACTACTTCCAGACCGTAGCCCAGGTGGCCCGGGAACAGGGGAGCGAGGTGGTGGCGGCCCGCTTGGAGGCGATCCCTGAAGAAACCCGGCGGGTGATCCACCTCTACACGGAGGGGCGGCCCATCCTGCTGGCCCTGACCATTGACTACCTGGCCGTCGCCGACCGGCTGCTCCCCGAGGTCCAGACCCCCCTGGAGGAGGCCCGGGCGATGAGTTCCGACCAACTCCGGCAGGTTCGGGAGCGACTCGAGAGGGAGATCGTCCGGGCCATCCAGGAGACGGGTCGGCCGGCCGACGAAGCGGTCCGGGCGCTGGCCTGGACCCAGCGGGGGATGAACGCCCGGCTGCTGGCCCGCCTCCTGGAGACCGCCGAGGAGGAAGCGGAACGACTGCTGGAGAGCTTGCGCCCCCTCTCCTTCGTCAAGGTCCGCCCCGCCGACAACCGGGTCTTCCTCCAGGACGAGATGTACGCCCTGCTGGAGCGCCACGTTTTGAGCCGGCTGCCCGAGGCGCGCGCTCGGTGGGTTTACGACACCATCCTCCGGTTCTACAACGAGGAGATCGAGGAGGCACGTCAAGAATTGCAGCGGCTTCAGGCGGACCCGGAGGCCCCCCTCGACCTACTGGAGCGAACCCGCGTCCGGCTCCAGAACGCCATCGCCGAGCGGGTGCACTACGCCCTGCGCCGGGACCCCGAGCAGGGCTTCGAGGCTTACTACCAGGCTGCTGAGGAAGCCTTTATCGCCTCGCACAGGGCCTTGGACATGCAGCTTCGGGTCGAGTTGCTGGAGTTCCTGAGCCAAGCTTCTCAAGAGGCCACGGCGACCATTGCCGACTGGTCGACCTGGGACCTGGGTGTTCGGTGGATCAAGCGCTCTATCGTCTCCCACCGATACGACGAAGCGGTTCAGATCGCCACCCGTCTCCGTGTTGAAGTCACCGACCTGATGGAGCGGTTAGGACCTGTAGCAGAAGCCGAGCTCTCCGTCTGGGAGGGGTGGGCCCGCACTTACGCCGGCCAGGGCCTTGACCTGGCTGAGGGGCGATTACGAACGGCCATTGAGGCCCTGGACCGGTTGCAGCCCCGCACCCCTTTTGAGAGGGACCAACAGCGAGCACTGCTGGCCCGCGCTTACAATAGCTTGGGCTATCTCCTGCGGGTGCGGGGCCGCTTCCGGGAGGCGGTGGAACAGTACCGTCGCGCCCTTCCCCTGTGGCGGGCCCTCGGACCCGCATTCGAGAGCGAGGCGGCCAACACGCTGAACAACCTGGCCTGGGCCCTGGCCGAGACGGGCAAGTTCGGCCAGGCCATCCGGCTCTGTCAGGATGCCTTGGAGATCCGGCGGCGGCTGGGGCCGCGCTACCCCGTCGCTCTCAGCCTGAACACCCTGGCGATGATCCAGATCCGCAACGACCGCCCCGACCAGGCCGAAGAGTTGGCTCAGCGAGCTTTGGCCATCTTCTTTGAACTGGAGAACTGGCGCGGCATCGGCATGTCCTCCCGCGCCCTGGCCGAAGCCCTGCGTCGCAAGGCGTGGCTCCCCTATCAATACACACCGGAGCAGCAGGAGGAACTGCTCCGCAAGGCCCGACGCCTGGCCGATGAGGCCGTCGCCATCTTCACCCATCGCGTTGAGGAGCGCTCTCGTCTGATCGAGGCCCTGATCGAGCTGGGCTGCATCTACCGGGATTGGGTTCGCATCCATCCCCTGGCGTCCGCACTGGAGGCGACGGCACGGGAAGAGATGGCCCTGCGGGCCGAGCGCACGCTGCAACGGGCCGCCGAAGAGGCGGGGGAGACCTTTCCCCACCTCCGGGTGGATGCCCTGGTGAACCTGGCCTGGCTCTACTTCTACGCCGGTCAACCGGAGGGGGCGGAAGAGACCGTTGAAGAGGTCTTCCAGTCCCTTCCGGCAGACTTCTTCATCACCCCGGAGCGCGGCGTGCCCCGCCGTGACCTCTCCCCGGCCTTCTTCTGGGTCCAGATCGGCAAGGCCCACATGCTGCTGGCCCTGATGGCGATGGACCGCTTTCGCAGCGCCTACGAGCGCCTGCGGGCGGAAGGGAAGAGCCGCGAGGAGGCTCTGGACGCAACCCGGGACCTCCTGCAAAAAGGCGTGGAGCACTTCACCCTGGCCCTGGCCCACGACGTGCTGTACGCCCCCGACTTCCGGGACCTGCGCCGGGGGAAGGACCTCTTTTACCAGAGCCTGAAAGGGTTGAACCCGGCCGAGCTCCGCCTGGCCTACGAAACCGCCCGCCAGGTCGAGCGGGAGTGCCGGCTCGACGAGAACCCGGCCCGGCAGCTCTTGGAGGAGTACTTCGGCCTGCCCGAAGCCTACGAGGAGACCGTGGGGTGAGCCTCCGCATCCGTCCCTTCGCCACCGACGACCACGCGGCCCTGGTCACCCTGATCGGGGCGGTCTGTCAGGAGAGCCCCTGGATGCGCACGCGGCGCTTCGAGCCGACACCGGCTTGGCTCCACGCCTTGGACTTCCCTCACTGCCCCTGCCACCTCCTCCTGGTGGGCGAGGTGGAAGGCCGGGTGATCGGCTGGTGCCGTCTCTTCCCCCCTCGCGTCGGACGGTGGTCCCCGGAGGTCGAGCTGGGCATCGGGTTGCTCGCCCCCTACCGGGGTCGGGGGATCGGGAAAAAGATGCTCCAACAGGCCCTCCGCTGGGCCCGCGAGCGTGGGGTGCGGCGCATCCGACTCACCACCCATCGGGAGAACCTTCGGGCCCAGCGCCTCTTCGCCCGCTTCGGCTTCATCGTCCAGGGTGAACGGGATGGGGAACGGTTGGAGATGATCTGGGGCAACAGACAAGAGGAGAAGGCGTGGGATGAACGGTCCTGTGATTCTGTGGAACTGGTTGGCATCTGAGGAAAGGGGGGAACAGGACTGCGCCTGTCCCGACGGGACGGGTGAAGTGGTCGTCCTCCCTTCGCTCCAAGCCGAGGCCATAGAGGACGATTGCGCCTGTCCTGATGGGAGGGGGACAGTCCTCCTGGCTTCCCCCGCCAGGGAAGGAATGCACTGGCAGCGGGCCTCCGGCCTCTACCGGGCAGCCCTGCCCGACCGTCACGAAGTGGTCTTCCAACCGCTGGGGCCGGCCGCCGTCGTCGTGCTCAACCGGATGGCTGCCCGTATCCTCGACGCCTTCCACCGGGCGGTTGACCACCTGTCCGCGCTGAACCTGCTCCAGCCGACGGAGAGGAGGACCCCATCCCCCGCGCTGCCGGCCTCACCCCCCACCACGTTGACCGCTTGGCTCCACCTGACCAATGCCTGTAACCTGGCCTGCACCTACTGCTACCTCCGCCTCACCGGCGAGACGATGGACGTGGCGACAGGCCGCGCTGCCTTGCAGGCTGTCTTCCGCACGGCCCAGCGCCACAGCTTCTCGGCGGTCAAGCTCAAGTACGCCGGTGGCGAGCCG
>WFUY01000226.1 GCA_015484715.1 Thermoflexales bacterium
CCCCCTGTTCCCCCCCAATTCTAAGCTTCTTCTAAGCTTTCTCTAGTGTTCTTCTAACACAACGGGAGTATCCTTGAGAGTTGGTCAGACCAGGCCGGGAGGTGCGCCCTTTGCCGCCGTCCCTGCGCCCATCACCCACCGACATCCTTTGCCCCACCGCTTCCGCCGCACCTTCCGGCGCATCCTTTTCTGCTAGCTGCAGTTTGCCATCTGCAATTTGCAATTTGCAATTTGCAATTTGCAATTTGCAATTTGCAACTCGCACTCGGGAGGCACTCGGATGATCGAGGTTCAAGGACTGACCCGCCACTACGGGAACGTCGTAGCCGTCGAGGACCTGAACTTCCACATCAAGCAGGGTGAGGTGGTCGGGTTCCTGGGCCCCAACGGGGCCGGCAAGACGACGACGATGCGGATGCTGACCGGCTACCTCCCCCCCACAGCGGGCACGGCCCGCGTGGCCGGCTACGATGTCTTCACCCAATCGTTGGAAGCCCGGCGGCACATCGGCTACATGCCCGAGACCGTGCCCCTCTACCCGGAGATGACGGTCTGGAGTTACCTCGACTTCATGGCCCGCCTGCGCCGGGTGCCCAACCGCGACGAGGCTATTGAACGGGCTCTGGAGACCTGCCACGCGGCCGACAAGGCCGACGAGATCATCGGCCACCTCTCCAAGGGGTATCGCCAGCGGGTGGGCCTGGCTCAGGCCCTGCTTCACGACCCGGAGGTCCTGATCCTGGACGAGCCCACCATCGGCCTGGACCCCAAGCAGATCATCGAGGTCCGCAGCCTCATCAAGGAGCTCGGGCAGGAGCGGACGATCATCCTCAGCACCCACATCCTGCCGGAGGTGAGCCAGGTCTGCAACCGGGTGCTCATCATCAACCAGGGGCGCATCGTGGCCGACGCCACCCCTGAGGAACTGGCTGCCCAGTTGCAAGGAGCCGAACGGCTCTACCTGCGGGTGAACGGGGCGACGCCCGCCCTGGTCCAGGCATTGAACGCCTTGGACAGGGTCTCTTCCGTGGAGGAGAAGGATGGGGGCTTTGAGCTGGTCGGCCATCTGGACGATGCGACCCGTGCCGCTATCGCCCGTACCGTTGTTCAGGGCGGATGGGACCTCCTGGAGATGCGCCCCATCGGGATGACCTTGGAGGAAGTCTTCCTGCAATTGACGACGGAGGAGTGACGATGCGGAATGCGCTGACCATCGCTCGGCGGGAGCTGGTCGCCTACTTCACCTCGCCCATCGCCTACGTGGTCACGGCGGCCTTTCTTGCCATCTCCGGCTACCTCTTCGCCGCCATCCTGAACCTCACCCGCGAGGCGACGCTGCGTTACCTCTTCGGCAACCTGATGGTGATCCTGCTCTTCGTGGGGCCGCTGCTGACGATGCGGCTGCTGGCCGAGGAGCAACGCTCGGGAACCATCGAGTTGCTCCTCACCGCACCGGTGCGCGATTGGGAGGTAGTGCTGGGCAAGTTCCTGGCCAGCCTAAGCCTCTTCCTGCTCATCCTGGCCTTGACCCTCTACTATCCCTTCATCCTGGCCCGCTTTGGAGAGCCTGACCTGCAGGCCACGGCGGCCGGCTACCTGGGCTTGCTCCTCTTCGGCTCCTCCATCCTCTCCATCGGCCTCTTCACCTCGGCGCTGACCCGCAACCAGATCGTGGCGGCGATCTTGGGGGTCGGCCTAGGGTTGATCCTCTGGCTGATTGATGCCGTGGGGGACTTCTTCGGCCCGCCGATTGCCGGGGTGCTCGACTACCTCTCCCTGAACCAGCACTTCAACGACTTCACCCGGGGCGTCGTGGATAGCCGGGACGTGATCTACTACCTGAGCGTTATCGTTGCTGGCATCTTCCTGGCGACCCGCGTCCTGGAGACGAGGAGGTGGCGATGATCGGGACCAAGGTGAAAGGTTTGCGACCTCACCTGGAGCGGCTTAGCCCTTACGGAGCCGGCCTCGGACTGATGATGCTGGCCGTGGCCCTGGGCATCTGGCTCATCCTGGGGCGGCTGAACACTCTGGCCGAAGGGCTGTTGGCCGCCGGCTTGCTGCTGATCGGCCTCTTCGTCCTGGCCCGACCGGCCCAGGTGCGGGCAGCCCTCACCGGTCGGAGCGCCCGCTACAGTTCCAACGCCGCGCTGATGACCCTGGCCTTCCTGGGCATCCTGGTGCTGGTGAACTTCATCGCCAACCGCCACCCTCAGCGGGTTGACCTGACGGAACTGAAGCAGTACACCCTCTCCCCGGCCACCCGCCAGGTGCTGGCAGAGTTGCAGGAGCCGGTGGAGATCACCGCCTTCTTCTCGCAGCGGGACCGCCGCTGGGGGGACCTGGAAGACCTGATGCGCGAGTACCAGTTCTATTCCGACAAGATCAAGTTCCAACTGATTGACCCTGACGAGAAGCCGGC
>WFUY01000227.1 GCA_015484715.1 Thermoflexales bacterium
AGCAAGTTTCACGATTGCCCTCATCAAACGGATTGATAAACCGTTTGATGGAGTAATGTCTCCCATCCGCTCAATCCGTTCTCAAATCCGCTGACAGCCTTCCGTTCCCAAACGAACTGCTGTCAACGGATTAAGAGCGGATTGAACGGAAAGAAGTGCTCCCATAGGGTATGATCCGGCTTGTCAGAATCCCCTTACTGTTCTCGTCAGAGGTCTCCCGAGAGATCCAGGCTTCCGCTTCTTCACGCGAAGGAAGATAAAAACCGAATTCCTGCTAAGGAGGCATTCATACGATCAGACCTTCTCGATGAACTTCATAGGCCAGATGCCCTGGATACTTCCGGGTTGCTTGAAAATGACGCATAGAGCAGAGAAGCACATCGTTGGGAATCCGTTGTCGGGCCAGCTCCCGTTTGATGGCCGTAACAAGGTAGCGCTTCTCAGCAAAGGCCAAGTCCCGGTCCACAAGCACGTAGAAATCCCAATCGCTGTCGGGTCGAGCCTGCCCGCGTGCTCGACTGCCAAAGAGCATGATCCGCTCCACCCGGATCAGATGCTCTTGCAGCACGCGATGGATTGTCTGGGTCGCCTTCTCCAGGGTACGTCGTTGTTCTTCAAGCATAGGTTTTCCCCCCATCTCGCCCTCAATTATAGTAATCTTCGCTGCCAGGTCAAGGAGGTGCTTCCTTCTGGTCTCGCATCTCGGTCAACCGCTTCTGAATCTCTTGCTCGTAGCCTTGATCGGTGGGTCGGAACCAGCCCCCCTCGACGCCCTCGGGTAGGTAGCGCTGGGCCACCCAGTGGCCAGGGTAGTCGTGGGGATATTTGTACCCCTTGCCGTGCCCCAGGGCCTGGGCGTCCCGGCTGCTATCCCGCAGGTGGAGGGGCACCGGACCGGCCCCGTGCGCTTCGATCTCGGCCAGAGCCTTCCAGTAGGCTCCCACGCTGTTGGACTTGGGAGCGGTGGCAAGGTAGAGGGTGGCCTGGGCCAGGTGGTACTGGGCCTCGGGCAGCCCCACCCACTCCAGGGCCTGGGCGCAGGCCGCCGTGACGACGATGGCCTGGGGGTCGGCCAACCCGATGTCCTCGGCGGCGAGGATGAGGAGCCGGCGCATGATGAAGCGGGGGTCCTCCCCCGCGTGGACCATCTTGGCCAGCCAGTAGAGGGCGGCGTCGGGGTCCGAGCCCCGCACGCTCTTGATGAAGGCGCTGATGGTGTCGTAGTGCTCGTCGCCGGCCCGGTCGTAGCGGACCGCCCGGCGCTGGATCGAGTCCTGAGCCACGGCCAGGTCAATGCGGATGACGCCATCCTCGTCGGGCGGGGTGGACTCGACGGCCAACTCCAGCGCGTTGAGGGCGGTGCGGGCATCCCCGCCGGCCACGCGGGCCAGATGGGCCAGGGCCTCGTCGGTGGCCTCGACGGACCGCTGCCCGTACCCGCGCTCGGGGTCGGTCAGCGCCCGGCGCAGCAAGGTCAGCACCTCCTCCTCGCCCAGGGGGTGGAACTGGAAGACGCGGGCCCGGCTGAGGAGGGGGCTGATCACCTCGAAGTAGGGGTTCTCCGTCGTCGCGCCGATGAGGACGATGGTGCCGTCCTCGACGTGGGGGAGCAGCGCGTCCTGCTGGGCCTTGTTCCAGCGGTGGATCTCGTCCACCAGCAGGATGGTCCGCCGGCCATACATCCCTCGCCGTTCCCGCGCCTCGCCGATGATGCGGCGCAGGTCGGCGACGCCGGCCAGGACGGCGCTCAGCGTCTCGAAGTGGCTCTCGGTCCGCCGGGCGATGATCATCGCCAGCGTCGTCTTGCCCGTCCCCGGCGGTCCCCAGAAGATGAGGGAGGAGAAGAGGCGGTCGGCCTCAATGGCCCGGCGGAGGAGCTTGCCCGGTCCCACGATGTGGCGCTGGCCGACGAACTCTTCCAGCGTGCGGGGGCGCATCCGGGCGGCCAGAGGGGCCTCCCGCTTCAAGCGCTCCTCGCGGGCGTGGTCAAAGAGGGTCGCTGACTTCGTCACATCTACACCCATCTACATCGCTTTCCCCTTACCCATCGTGCTCTTCCAGCCGGTAGTCTCCCCGTAGCGGGTTGTTCTGCCCGATCCCACCCGGACGTGAACGCCCGGGCTCAGGAGCAAAGCCCTGCGGACTAAGATCAGCCCCCGAAGGGGGCTTGGTTGGCTGAGCCGGGCGGTTT
>WFUY01000228.1 GCA_015484715.1 Thermoflexales bacterium
CGATGGAGGCGCCGGCCGCCCTTCCGGCCGAGGGGCTCCGGCTCCTCGGCCGGAAGGGCGGCCGGCGCCTCCATCGTCTGTTCGGCGGCCCGCCGCTCTTCGTCGGGGTCCACCGTTCGTACCGGGATGCGAATGCGCTTTCGTCCGTTCTGGTTCGTCATCCTTCACTCCACCGTTCTGATTCTGCCATCTCTGGGACGTTCACACGACACACGAAGGACACCAAGAGCACGAAGAACACAAAGGGTGTGAAGGGCGCAAAGGGCACGAAAGGCACGAAGAACACGAAGAGCACGAAGGGCACAAAGGGGTTTGCTGGATTGTTGGGCCGTGCCCACGCTTGAAAGGGGGGTGGCCCGTGACGCCACCCCCCTGCCTTGCGCGTCCCTATGCCATCGCCCTTACGCCTCGCGGAACTCGCCCTCGACCACGTCCTCCTCACCGCTGCCGGGGGTCGGGCCGGCGCCGGCACCCGGGCCGGTCGCGCCGGGACCGGCGGCCTGGGCCTGCCGGGCGTAGAGCTGCTGCCCCAGCGCGTAGCTGGCCTGCTGCAGCTCCTCGGTCAGCCGCCGGATGGTGGCGGTGTCCTCGCCCTCCATCACCTTCTTCAGCTCGGCGATCTTGGCCTCGATGGTGCTCCGGTCGGAGGCGGGCACCTGGTCGCCCAGCTCCCGCAGCGCCTTCTCCGTCTGGTAGATCACCTGGTCCGCCGTGTTGCGGGCCTCGACCAGCTCCTTGCGCCGCCGGTCCTCCGCCTCGTGCATCTTGGCTTCCCGCACCAGCCGCTCGATCTCTTCCTTGCTCAGGTTGGTGGTGGCGGTGATGGTGATCTGCTGCTGCTTGCCCGTCGCCTTGTCCTGGGCGGAGACCTTCAGGATGCCGTTGGCGTCAATGTCGAAGGTGACCTCGATCTGAGGCACGCCCCGAGGCGCGGGCGGGATGCCGTCCAGCCGGAACTGGCCCAGCAGCACGTTGTCGGCGGCCATCGGGCGCTCGCCCTGGTAGACCTTGATGTCCACGGCCGTCTGCCCATCCTCGGCGGTGGAGAAGATCTCGCTCTTGCTCACCGGGATGGTGGTGTTGCGGGGGATGAGGACGGTCATCACCCCGCCCAGGGTCTCCACGCCCAGGCTCAGCGGCGTCACGTCCAGCAGGAGGACGTCGCGCACCTCGCCGGCCAGGACGCCGGCCTGGATGGCTGCGCCGACGGCGACGACCTCATCGGGGTTCACGCCCTTGTGGGGCTCCTTGCCGCCGGTCAGCTCCCGGACCAGGTCCTGGATCATCGGCATCCGGGTCGCGCCGCCGACCAGGATCACCTCGTCAATGTCGCGGGCCGTCAGCTTGGCGTCGGCCAGGGCCCGCTCGAAGGGGACGCGGCAGCGCTCCACCAGGTCCTCGGTCATCTGCTCGAACTTGGCCCGCGTCAGCCGCATCTGGAGGTGCTTGGGACCGCTGGCGTCGGCGGTGATGAAGGGCAGGTTGATCTCCGTCTCCTTCAGCGTCGAGAGCTCGATCTTCGCCTTCTCCGCCGCCTCCTTGAGCCGCTGCATCGCCTGGCGGTCCTGGCTCAGGTCAATGCCCTGGTCCTTCTTGAACTCCTCCACCATCCAGTCAATGATCCGCTGATCCCAGTCGTCGCCGCCCAGGTGGGTGTCGCCGTTGGTGGCCTTGACCTCGATGACGCCCTCGCCGACCTCCAGGATGCTGACGTCGAAGGTGCCGCCGCCCAGGTCGAAGACCAGGATCGTCTCGTTGGTCTTCTTGTCCAGGCCGTAGGCCAGGGCTGCGGCCGTCGGCTCGTTGATGATGCGGACGACCTCCAGCCCGGCGATCTGACCGGCGTCCTTCGTCGCCTGGCGCTGGCTGTCGTTGAAGTAGGCGGGCACGGTGATCACCGCCTTGGTGACGGGCTCGCCCAGGTAGGCCTCGGCGTCCTGCTTCAGCTTCTGCAGGATCATCGCCGAGATCTCCTGGGGGGTGTAGACGCGGTTGGTCACCGGGATGCGCACCCGGGCGTCATCCTGGGGTCCGCGCACGATCTCGTAGGGGACCATCTCCCGGGTCCGCTGGGTTTCGGCGTCGTCGTAGCGCCGGCCCATCAGCCGCTTGATGGAGTAGATGGTGTTCTCGGCGTTGACGATGGCCTGGCGCTTGGCCGGCTGCCCCACCAGCCGCTCACCGCCCTTGGTGAAGGCGACCACGGAGGGGCAGAGCCGCCCCCCCTCGGCGGTGGGGATGACGGTGGGCTCGCCGCCTTCCATGACGGCGACGACGGAGTTGGTCGTTCCCAGGTCAATTCCCACGATCTTGCTCATATCTATCCGCTCCTCTCCTGACCATGCTCATCAGGCCACAGGGTTTTGGTTGAAAGCGTGCTCATCTGAACCAGGGCGGCCTCCTCTCCCCGCCGGGGCAGCCGACTGTAGTCGCAACTGCACGGCCCGCCCTGGGCACAGCCGGGACAGCAGTAGGTGCGTCCCTGGACGAGGGTCGGCTCCCAGCGGATGGGGATGCCGCAATTGGCACAACGGGGGAAGGTGGTCATCGTTCGCCTCCTGACTTAGGACCCGTGGGACCACCGTCCCCACGGCTACTCAGACGGTTGAACCTTAGGGGTTCGACCGCAACAATCCGGTTTCATTCTAATCGGGTCGCATAAGATGAGCGTTAGCGGGGTATTAGAGTTGTATTAGATTTTGGTCGGGTGGTCGCTTGGTCGCTTGGTCAGGTGGTCACTTGGTCCTCAGTCCACAGTCCTCAGTCCGCCGCTAAGCCGCTAGCCGTTATGCCGCTTGCCCTTCGCCCCTCGCCCCTCAGTGCCTCGGCCCTCGGTGCCTCCTCCCGCCGGGCCGCCAGCCGCTATGCCGCCATGCCGCTAAGGCGCTGGCCGCTATGCCGCTATGCCGCTCCTCACCCCTGACATCGCGGGCAGAAGTGGGCGCTGCGCCCGGCCAGGCGGAGGCGTTGGATGGGGGTGCCG
>WFUY01000229.1 GCA_015484715.1 Thermoflexales bacterium
AAAGAACACGGTAATCGCCAACACGCAACTTGAATACTCCCTGCCAGGGTCCTGTCAACGCCTCGGGCCGAATCCCCTCGAAGTTCTCGGCCAGCCACCGGAGCCTCTTCAAGACACGCCGTGCTATCGAGGTATCCAAACGAGCCAGGTCTGCTTCAGCGTTGGGAGTGAATTCAACTGCATACATCATCTTCGCCACGCCGAGCGCCCGGTGCTTCCGGGGAGCCCTAAACTGCTGAAGGGGATAAGCCCATTAAGTATCTTCTCTCAGCAACTATTTCTTAATTATACATCACAAATATACCTTGTCAACTAGATATGCATATCCAACCAACACGGCAACCTCTGGAGCTGCGCGGAGGATTCCCCCTTTACCAGGTCAATCCCAACTTGCCGGCTACCTCCTCCACAGGTATTGTCTTGCCACCAGCCTCTACATCTGCTAAAGAACGCTGCAACACCTCGGCAAAATCATCGCGCAATTCCAGCCCTTCGTCGGGATCGCCGAGGATGTCGAAGAGGGCCTGGAGAAAGGCTTCCCGAACCAGCTCCTTAAACTCTTCAACGGTTAAATCGGCTACTCGCGTCTGAGTCATTTGAACGTCTCCTATGGCGAAAGGGTCCGCAACATGCTATTCGTCTTAACACCGGAGGTGGACAGAAGATACGCCGACAAGCCTCTACCGGGAGGCAAAGCGGATCTCTGCCCGCCCGACCTCCTCCAACGCGAAGGTGACGGCGGCGTAGCCTGTGGGCGTCGGTCCGCGCCGAAACTCGACCGGCTTCCCATCCACCGTGACGGTGACCTCATCCGAGGGGTAGTGATCGCGGATGCGGACCAGCAGCCGGGGAAGCGGCTTGTGCGCTTCCAACCGGATCTCCAGGTCCCGCAGATCGGGGCTCACCGCCCAGTAGAGGGAGAAATCCAGGCCCAGGTAGCCCCGATAGCGGGCCTCGAAGGGCACGTCGAAGAGCGCTTCGCTGGTCAGCGGCTCCAGGACGGGGCAGCCGGCCTCCAGGTTGTACTCCATCCCCCCAATGGCCCGCCCCAGCAGCGCCTCGAAGACGCCGTTGGTCCAGCCGAACCCCACCTGGATGGGGTAGTGGCCGATGGCCTGGTGGCTGCGTTGGACGACATCGTACTTCTCCCACAGCTTGCCGGTCTCCCGATAGAGGTGAGCAACCATCGTGAGCCACTCGCGGGCCAGCCGGCCTGCTTCCTCAAAGTACCCATAGCGGCGCAATCCTGCAACGGTCAGCCACTGGAGCGGCGCCCAGCCGTTGGGGTAATCCCACTGGAAGGGGCCGTAGAGCCAAAAAGCCCGTTCCTCTTCCTCCCGCCGGGGAGCTTCAACGCCTGGGATCGGATAGGTGCGGAGGGTACAGCTCAGCCCACCCCGCTGCTCAAACTCTGGCAGCCACTCCACCACGGCGTCGGCCTGTTCAGGGGAGGCCAGCCCGGCCCAAAGGGGCTGAAAGCCAGCCAGAGAGGGACGCTCGGTGAGGCGACGCGCCTCGTCCAGGTCGTAATCGAAGAAGAACCCCGCCTCCTCGTCCCAGCAGTACTCCTGGACCCGGGCCTGCACTTCGGCCGCCCGGCGCTCCCAGACCGCTGCCTCTTCCTCGTTGCCCAGCAGTTGGGCGAAGCAGGCCAGGTCCCGGGCGTAGCGGTAGAGGTTGGTGTTCAGGTCCACGGGGACGATACGTCGGCATCGCCCTCCCCATCGGGAGCTGAAGTCCCAGCCCGATTCGTATTGGGCCCGCTCCTCGTCGTCGGGGTCGGCGGCGTCGGCGTAGCGGCAGAGGCCGATAGGGGTAGCGTGCTCCCCCATCCAGACCTCCTCGTACTCGCGAGCGGCCAGGGTATAGGCCCGGTGCAACCAGGTCCGGTCCTCGTCGTCCAGGGGGAGCCGATGGGCCAGCACCTCGGCAATCATCGCCGTCAGGTAAGGGGGCTGGGAGCGGGTGCGGATGGCCGGGTGGTTGTAGTTGAGCACCCGTCCGAAGGTTTCCATCTCATAAAGGAAGTTCTCTACCATTCCCGCCACCAGGGCCTCTTCACCGTCCACCACCAGCCCCAGGATGGTGAAGAAGCTGTCCCAGTAGAACTGGTAGGGGAAGAGGCCGGTGCTGGGGACGACGTAGGGGTGGGGAAGCGGCAGGCGGTCCGGCTCATCAGGATGGTCCTGCCGGGTCAGGGAGGACCAAAGGGCCTGGATGGCCCGGTGGGTCTCCAATACCTCATCGTTGATCACTCGCAGGAAGGTGGTCGAGGAAGTTGCCATCGGCTATCGCTCCTTGCGCCATCATCGAGGATTCCACGGGGCCTCGTGGGCCGCCCTAATTGTACCCACATCGGGCCGACGCGCAAGGTCCAAGGGCCTTTTCCAGTCCCCAGTCCGCAGTTCACAGTCCATAGTCAGCAAGCCCTCTTCACCCTGCCAGAGCAGGAGTTCCGGCCCATGAGGCGGTCCGCAAGGCTTTGCCCTCTCAACCCGGACCTCCCAGTTCGGACGAGACTGTTTGCTCTTTGCCCAATTTCGGCTACAATACGGTAAGCTACTATTATCAGGGTGGCTCCGATCCGTTGGACCATATCCTATGGGAGCGCTCTCCCCCGTTCAATCCGCTCTGATAGCCATCCGTTTGGGAACGGATAGCTGTCAGCGGATTTGAGAACGGATTGAGCCGATGGGGGACAACGACTCCAAAAACGGTTTGGCAAGGTCCGTTTGATGAGTGCTACAGGTATTGAGCATACCTGTAGCACTCATCAAAC